>JAJBTD010000214.1 GCA_020861055.1 Clostridiales bacterium
CCCTGGCGGGGCCGGGAGTGAATCTGCTGCTGGCGCTGGGGTGCAGCCGGATGGGCGGGGAGACGGGACAGCTCTTTGCCGGAGTGAACGTTATCCTGGCCTGCTTCAACCTGCTGCCCGTGCCGCCACTGGACGGGGGACAGGCAGTTCAGCTGCGCCGGGGGCGGATGGGCCTGGGCCGCCCGGGTGGGCTGGCGGCACGGCCTGTAGCTGACTTGGCCTGGGGGGTAGCAAGCGGGGCGGGGCTGTGGCTGGCCTGGCGGGGCAACCCCGCTCTGCTGCTCCTGGGACTGTGGCTGCTCGTGGGGCGGAAACAGGAGTGAGCCGGGCAACACCGTTCGGGCGCTATCCGGCTCACTTTGTAAACCAATCAGTCGATTTTTTTGCTGTCCACGGCATCCTTGAGCATGGACAGGAAATCCTCCTGGCTCATGGCGCCCAGGTCCTTGCCGGAGCGATGCCGGATGGAGACGGTCTGGTTCTCCATATCCTTGTCGCCCACCACGATCATATAGGGGATCTTCTGCCCCTGGGCCTCCCGGATCTTGTAGCCCAGCTTTTCGGAGCGGTGGTCTACCTCTACCCGATATCCGGCGGCGGTGAGCTTCTGCTCCACCTGGTCGGCGTAGTCGGCGGCCCGGTCGGTGACGGGCAGCACCTTTACCTGGACGGGAGCCAGCCAGACGGGGAAGGCCCCGGCGAAGTGCTCGGTGATGACGCCGATGAACCGCTCAATGGAACCCAGCACCACGCGATGAATCATGACGGGGCGGTGCTTCTCTCCGTCCGGGCCGGTGTACTCCAGTTCAAACCGCTCCGGCAGCTGCATATCCAGCTGAATGGTCCCACACTGCCAGGTGCGGCCCAGGGAGTCCGCCAGATGGAAGTCCAGCTTGGGACCGTAGAAGGCCCCGTCGCCCTCGTTGATGGAGTATTCCTTGCCCATCTCGGTGACGGCCTGCTTCAGCGTCTCGGTGGCGAAGTCCCAGTCCTTCTCGTCGCCCATGTGGTCCTCCGGCATGGTGGAGACCTCGATCTGGTAGGTCAGGCCAAAGACGGAGTACACCTCGTCGAACAGCTTGACCACGTTTTTGATCTCGTCCTTCATCTGGTCCCAGGTCATGAAGATGTGGGCGTCGTCCTGCGTAAAGCAGCGGACCCGGAACAGGCCGTGAAGGGCGCCGGAGAGCTCGTGACGATGCACCAGGCCCAGCTCACCCATGCGCAGGGGCAGGTCGCGGTAGGAGCGGGGCTCGGACTTGTAGACCAGCATCCCGCCGGGGCAGTTCATGGGCTTGATGGCGTAGTCCTCGCCGTCGATGACGGTGGTGTACATATTCTCCTTGTAGTGGTCCCAGTGACCGGACCGCTCCCACAGGCTGCGGTTCAGAATCATGGGGGTGGAGATCTCCACATAGCCGTACCGCTTGTGTACCTCCCGCCAGTAGTCGATGAGGGTGTTGCGCAGCACCATGCCCTTGGGCAGGAAGAAGGGGAAGCCGGGGCCCTCGTCGGTCAGCATATACAGGCCCAGCTCCTTGCCCAGCTTCCGGTGGTCACGCTTTTTGGCCTCCTCCTGCTGCTTGAGGTACTCGTCCAGCTGGTCCTTCTTGGGGAAGGCGATGCCGTAGATGCGCTGGAGCGTCTCCCGGTTGGAGTCGCCCCGCCAGTAGGCGGCGTTGCAGGCGGTGAGCTTGATGGCGTTGCCCTTTACCCGGCCGGTGGAGTCCAGATGGGGGCCGGCGCACAGGTCGGTGAACTCCCCCTGACGGTAGAAGGAGATGACCTCATCTTCGGGCAGATCGTTGATCAGCTCCACCTTATACGGCTCGTCCTTCATGAACTCCAGGGCCTCGGCGCGGGGCAGCTCGAACCGCTCCAGCTTTAGCTTCTCCTTGCAGATCTTCCGCATCTCCGCCTCGATCTGTTCCAGGATCTCCGGGGTAAAGGAGAAGGGTGCGTCCAGGTCGTAGTAAAAGCCGTTTTCGATGGAAGGGCCGATGGCCAGCTTCACCTCAGGATACAGGCGCTTCACCGCCTGGGCCAGAATGTGGGAGCAGGTGTGCCAATAGGTGCGGCGATACTGCTCGTTTTCAAAAGAATACTGCTCGTTTGCCATGAAAATGCTCCTCCTTACAATGTGCGGGGCGAGGTATACAAAATCCCACCCCTGACAGAATCAGGGGTGGGATGAAAAAACATCTCACGGTTCCACCCTGCTTGGTCTGCCCGGATAAAGGACAGACCCGCTCATTGGCCGCGGTAACGGGCGGCGCACGGCAGGCTTTGTCACCTGCGGCTCCGGGGCGGTGTCACCGGTTCGGGCGGAAAGCGCTTGCAGCACAGGGCGCTTCTCTCTGACCGACCTCTGCGGATTCGTCCCCTTCATCGCCAAATCACAGGTTGAATATAGCACGATTGACCGCCGGTGTCAAGGGGGAAGACTGTTGCTTCTGGGCTCCGCTTTCTGACGCCTGCGCTGTTGCCCCGGAACCGGATGCGGCCTCCGTTGACGCTGAACCGGAACCGTGATAAAATGAATCAACATCCGATCGAAAGCAAGGTGTGAATATGTCTGCTGTTTCATCCTTTGAGCCACCCTATGACACGCTGCTCCCTCAGCTTGCCGCCCTGCTGGAAAGGGAGCGGGACACGGTGGCCAACCTCTCCAACGCCTCTGCACTGCTCATGGACGCCCTGGAGGGGCTGAACTGGGCGGGCTTCTATCTGCTGCGGGAGGGTATGCTGGTGCTGGGCCCCTTTCAGGGCAGGCCCGCCTGCATCCGCATCTCTTTGGGCTGCGGGGTCTGCGGCACGGCGGCGGAGCGGGGAGAGACGGTGGTGGTCCCGGACGTTCACCAATTCTCCGGACACATCGCCTGCGACGGGGCCTCCCGCTCGGAGGTCGCAGTGCCCCTTTATCGGCCTGACGGCGGCTTGGCGGGGGTGCTGGATGTGGACAGCCCCCGCCTGAACCGTTTTTCCACCGCAGACCGGGCGGGGCTGGAGGCGTGCGCCCGATTGATCGAGGCCGCCTGCGACTGGCGCATCTGACGGCTTGCATTTTGAAGGAAATCGTCCTATAATAATGGCATAAAATTTACAGAAGCGGAGGTTTCCCCCGCGTTTACACGACCAGAGGAGGTCAACTGCAATGAGCAATCAGGTTATGGAATCCATTCTCTCCCGCAGGAGCGTCCGCAGCTACAAGTCCGACCCGGTGCCCAAGGAGCTGCTGGATCAGGTGCTGGAGGCCGGCACCTACGCCGCCACCGGCATGGGACGGCAGTCTCCCATCATTATCGCCGTCACCGACAAGGCCCTCCGGGACAAGCTCTCCGCCATGAACGCCGCCGTCATGGGCAAGCCGGGGGCGGACCCCTTCTACGGTGCGCCCGTAGTGCTGGTGGTGCTGGCGGACAAGAGCGTCCCCACCCATGTCTACGACGGCAGCCTGGTCATGGGCAATCTGATGGAGGCTGCCCACGCTGTGGGCCTGTCCAGCTGCTGGATTCACCGGGCGAAGGAGGAGTTCGAGACGGACGAGGGCAAGGAGATCCTGGCCTCTCTGGGCATCCAGGGGGACTATGAGGGTATCGGCCACTGCATCCTGGGCTATGCCGACGGCCCCGCGCCCCAGCCCAAGCCCCGGAAGGACGGCTACGTCTATCGGGTGGAGTGAATTCACCCCCAATGAAACAACATCAGCACCCGGAGACGCAAAAGCCGTCTCCGGGTGCTGTGCTTTTGAAATGGGCGGCGGCCCCTGCGCCGAAGGGTGCAGGGGCCGCCTGTTTAGGGAGAGAGGATAGGAAAACGCTTGCTTTGCCGCTTATTCGGCGGAGGTCTCCTTGCGCTTCTTCACGAAGCGGACGATGGCATAGGCTTCCAGAGCAATCACTACCAGACCGATGACCACGTCTACACCGTAGAAGGTGGTGACCCAGCCGGGAGTGGAGAAGTTCCGCTCGTCCATAGCGCTGGAGTTTGCCAGGCTGTAGAGAATGTTGTGGGAGGCGTTGCGCATGGCGATGACGGTATTGGCGTCGTCCGTGTTGGTGGCAAATGCCTTGGCGTCGCCGGAGGAGGACAGCATCTTGTCGCCGCCCACCCGGATGGCGGAGTCTGCCAGCATGTTGCCGTCGGTGGTGCCGTTGAACCAGTCGGACACGGTGGAGCCTACGAAGCCCCATTCATCCCGGAGAACGGTCTGGAGCAGCTCTTCGCAGCAACCGGCCCAGACGTTGCCCACATAGTTGAAGGCAGTCATGACGTTGTCTGCGCCGCCGATCTTGACGGACATCTCGAAGGACTTCATGTAGACCTCACGCATGGCCTGCTCGTTGGTCCAGGTGCAGAGCATCTTCTTCCGGTTGGTCTCGGAGTCGTTGAGGGCAAAGTGCTTGATGTAGCACTGGATGCCGTACTCCTTGGCCCCGGCCACCTCGTTGGCGCCCATCCAGCCAGAGAGAACGCCGTCCTCGGAGTAATACTCGAAGTTACGGCCGGAGAAAGCGGTGCGGTGGATGTTCATGGCAGGGCCGTACCAGCCAACCACGTTCATGTCGTTACACTGCTGACCCATCATCTGGCCACGCTGATAGGCGAGGTCCTTGCTCCAGGTGGCGGCGATCATGGTGGCGCAGTTGAAAGCGGTGCCGTTTTCGCCGGTGTAGTTGTTGGCAATGGCAGCGGGGCCGTCGCACTCGATGGTGGCGGGCAGACCGATGGAGTCCACCTTGGCGTTGGCGTAGCCGCCGGTGCCGATCAGGTTGTTCATCTCATCCACGGTGAGCTCATCCAGCAGATCGTCCCAGAGAGGATCGTCGTAGTCCAGACCCACCATGTCCTGAATCGTCAGGCCGTTGTTCGCTCCGGTGGTGGGCATGACCGCATCCGGGTCGTCGTACTCGGAGGAGTCGTAGGTGTTCTGACTGTAGAAGCCATTCAGGACGGTCTCTGTCATGGTGAAGTCGGTGGGGGCTGCGGTGGCCTCAGCGTAGTTGGCAAAGCCGTCCGCACGGGAGAGATAGATCACGTCGCCAGCGGCGAAGTCAAACTGGTTGGTAGCGGCGACGTTGTCCGTGGAGCGGGCGCCGTCGTTCTCGTCGTTGTAGATGATGTCGTCCTCCAGGGAGACGGTGCGGCTGTCGATGACGGTGTGGGAGTCGGAGCGGATGCTGATCTCATAGTCGCCAGCCTCCAGCACATAAGCGCCGCCCTCGGCCTTGATGCCGGAGTAGTCATAGGAGGCCATATCTTCCCAGTTGAAGGAGATGGTGACGGTCTCGGAGGTGCCAGGCTCCAGCAGGTCGGTCTTGCCGAAGTCGATCAGGTTGACGGAGGACTTCTCAATGCCGCCGTTGTAGTAGGGAGGCGTGTAGTAGACCTCTACCACGTCCTTACCTGCCACAGAGCCGGTGTTGGTGACGGTGACGGTCAGGGTGATGGTGGTACCGTCGTCCTGGAAATCGGTGATCTCCTGGTCAAAGGTGGTGTAGCTCAGGCCGTAGCCGAAGGGATACTGCACTGTGCTGTCATAGTCGATGAGCCCCTCCTCTGCGGCGGTCTCATAGAACTTGTAGCCCACATAGATGCTCTCCACGTAGTTGTTGAAGCTGGCGTAGAGCGCGCCGTAGGAGGTGGACGTGTTGACCAGATCTGCGGAGTCGTCATAGATAAAGCTGCCCACGTAGTTGATGGCGGGGATGCTCAGCAGGTCATAGACATAGGTATCCACCAGCTTGCCGGAGGGGTTGGCCTCGCCGCTGAGGACGTTGCCCAGGGAGCGGAAGCCCGTCTGACCGGGGCCGGCGATCCACACGGCGGCGGTGATGGAGTCATACTCGTCCAGGAAGCCCAGCTCCATGGCGTTGGCGGAGTTGATGACCACGACCACGTTGTCAAACTCCTCGCACACCCGGTCCAGCATGGCGATCTCACGGTTGCTCAGCTCCAGATAGGACTTGGAGGGGTCCACGTCGTCGGCATAGGAGGTGTAACGGACGCCGGTATAACCAGCCCAGCCGCCGGCGTACTCAAAGGTATCCTCGTCGGTGATGCTGGTGGGCAGGTCGGCGTTCTCGCCGCCGGAGCGGGCGATGACAACGATGGCGGTGTCGGAGAACTCGGTGGCGCTCTCGAAGATGCCCGCCTCGTCATACTCCTCGATGGTGGGCTCGGGGATGGTCCAGTCCTGGCCGTTCATGCCCACGGTGGGCCGCTCGTCCAGGAAAGCGGTGTAGAAGTCGGAGATGGTGGTGTTCAGCTCAAATCCGGCCTCCTCCAGACCCTGGAGCAGAGAAACGCAGGTGCTCTCGTCCACGGAGCCGGAGCCGGTGCCGCCGTAGACCGGATTGGTGGAGGACCAGCCGAACACGTTCAGCTTGGTCACGCCGGTCAGGGGCAGGGTGTTGTCCTCATTCTTCAGCAGAACGATGCCCTCGTCGGCGATGTCCTCCACCAGCTCCTCCGAGGCGGCGATGGTTTCGTCGCTGAGGGTGTAGGTGTCGCCCAGCAGGTTGTTGAGAATGCTGTACTCAGGCCCCAGGCAGATGACGTTCACAGTGATGGCCAGGGTCAGGATAATGGCAACTAGGCCCTCCATCCGGACCAGGCCTCTTACGGGCTGCTTGATGGCGAAGGCGGCGATCACGACCACCAGTGCGATGACAAGGATGACCACCGCCGGAATCAGATAGCTCGTCAGAGCCTGAACGGTAGCAGTCACATCGTCCATAGAAATCGAAACAGAGCGGCTGGACAGATAGCTCATGATACCGGCATAGGCCGCAGCGATCACGGCGATGATGACGACCACCACGATCAGCGGCTTAAGCCACTTCTTGTTTTTCATAATTACCTCCTGCTTTTTTGCAATTCATCCCCTCTCCAGATCGAAAGAGAGGAAATCCACCGCCCCGCTTCCGACGAACCGGAAGTAGAGGGCGGTCTGTTCTCCGGGGAAGTCCACCACGCAGTCGTCGAACACGCCGCTCTTGCTGCTTAACCGGACGGCGATCTCGCCGTACCGGGCAAAGTCGGGGGTGTTGGAGATCTGCATGGTCCCATTGGCTGCGCCCCGCAGGTGGACGGTGATTTTGGTGGGGCCGTCCAGGTGGAAGTACTTGAACCCGGCCACCGCCCCGTCCTGCATATTGGCGATGTATTGGTCGCCGCTGTGCTCCCGGTCGGAGCCGGTTTGGGTGAAGTAGGGGTGGTTTTTCAGCTTTTTCCGCGCGCCGCTGCCGTCGTAACGGCCCACGCCGTCCTTGCTCCACAGGTTGCAGGCGATCCGGGCCTCGTAGCTGCCCTCTCCCTTCAGGGGGCCGCCGTTGAGGCCGCAGCTGGTGACCTCCGCCTGTTGGAAGCTGCCGTCCGGGTTGCGCACCAGCTTTTCCGCGCAGGCCTGCCGGGAATAGGAGTGCCGGTTCGTCTGGCGGTGGTAGAAGATGTACCAGTCCTCGCCGATGTGCAGCATCCCGCCGTGGGTGTTGCCCAGGTAGTTGGTGCCCTTGGCCTCGTCCTCGTTGCCGTCCAGGAACAGGTCGCCCTGGCTGACCAATGTGCCGCCGTAGGTGAAATCGCCGTCCGGGCGCTTGCTGGTGGCGTAACACAGCTCGTGGTTGTGCCGGGAGGAGTAGACGAAGATGTAGGTGTCCCCGTCCTTGCGGATGGAGCTGGCCTCGAAGAACTCGTGGTTGGGGAAGGAGCCGGGGCCCTCCTTGGGGAAGATCACCTTGGGGTCGGTCTTGATAGTCACCATGTCGCTCTCCAGCTCCACCACGGTGCCGCCGTCGTTTTTCAGGCTGATACCGCCGGTGACGATGGCGGGAGTGGGGGTGTAGAAGCCGGAGTAGAGCCACACGCTGCCGTCGTCGTCCACCAGCACGCCGGGGTCGAGGGCGAAGTCAGCTGC
>JAJBTD010000023.1 GCA_020861055.1 Clostridiales bacterium
CCAACCCCCAAACCCGGGGCCTGCAGCGGCCCCTACCCCCGGTAAACGAGGTGGCCCTGGCCCACGGGAGGCCCGTCGTTCCGCCCCAGCCGCTCCGGGAGGAGGGGGCGCTGGAGACGCTGGCGGCGTTCCGGCCTGAGCTGATGGTGGTGGCGGCCTACGGTAAGATCCTGCCCCGCCCCTTCTTCGAACTGCCCCCTCTGGGCTGCATCAATGTACACTCGTCCCTGCTTCCCAGGTACCGGGGCGCCGCCCCCATCAACTGGGCGGTCATCAACGGGGCGCGGGAGACGGGCGTGACCATTATGGACATCGCCGAGGCGCTGGATTCCGGGGACATTCTGGCCCAGACGTCCACACCCATCGATCCGGACGAGACGGCGGAGAAACTCCACGACCGGCTGGCGGAGATGGGGGCCGAACTGCTCAGCGAGACGGTGGACAAAATTGCCGCCGGGACTGCTTGCCGGACGCCACAGGACGACTCCCAGGCGACCTATGCCCCCATGCTCAGCCGGGCGCTTTCACCCATCGACTGGAGCCACAGCGCCCGGTCAATTCATGACCAGGTGCGGGGACTGGTCCCCTGGCCCGCCACCACAGCCCAGGTGGGCAGTCAGACCTTCAAGGTGTTCGCCACCCAGGTCACTGGCGAGAGAACCGGAAAACCCGGCGGAACGCTGCTGGGGACGGACGGACAGGGTATCCTGATAGCCTGCGGCGACGGTGGCGTATTGCGTATTACAGAGGTCCAGGCCCCTGGCAAAAAGCGGATGCGGGCCGCCGACTATCTCCGGGGCCATCCCCTGACATAACAGAAACAGGACAGAGTGAGGTAAATCAACATGGATATCTCCCCCAAGGAATATGTGGTAGCCCAAATTACCGGCGACTATGCCATGCTCCGCCGGACGGACGCGCCCTCCGATCAGCTGAACCAGGTGGCTCTGGCGCTGCTGCCGGAGGGGCTGGAGATTGGCTCCCGGCTGCGCTGGGAGATGTTCACCTACTCGCTGCTGAGCTGATATGGAGGAAAAAATCACTGCCTCATCCGCCCGGACGGTGGCGCTGGAGGTGCTGATCGCCTGTGAAAAGCGGCATGCCTGGTCGGACAGCGCGCTGTCCGCGTCCATCCGACGGGCTGAGCTTTCCGGACGGGACGCTGCCCTGGCCAGCCGCCTGTGCTACGGCGTGCAGCAGAACCAACTGCTGCTCCTCTACTGGCTGGAACAGCTCTGCTGGGTCCCCGTGGAGCGGCTGGAGCTGCCGGTTCGCCTGATTCTGGAGCTGGGTCTTTACCAGCTGGCCTTTCTGGATCGGGTCCCCGCCCACGCCGCCGTGGATGAGAGCGTCAAGCTTGCCCGGAGATGGAGCAAAAACCCCCGCTCCCCCGGCCTGGTCAACGGCGTTCTCCGGTCCTTCCTGCGGCAAAAGGATACGATACCTGCGCCGGAATCCCTCTCCGTTCGCTACAGTCATCCCCAGTGGCTGGTGGATCTGTTACGGGACGAGGTCCCGGAGGGCACCCTGGAGGCGTTGCTCCAGGCGAATAACAGTCAGCCGGCCACCGTCATTCAGGTCAACCCCCTGAAAACGGACGGTGGGGCGCTGGCTTGCCGTCTGGCAGGGGAGGGGGTCACGGTGGAGGTCCACCCCTTCCTGACGGACTGCTATGAGCTGTCCGAGACAGGCGACCTGAGCCGTCTGGCCAGCTTCCGGGAGGGACTGTTCCAGGTGCAGGACGCCGCCGCCCGTCTGGCGGTGCTGGCCGCCGGGCCTCGCCCCGGTATGGCCGTGCTGGACGCCTGCGCCGCCCCCGGCGGCAAGAGCTTTCAGGCGGCAATGGAGATGGGAGACAGAGGCTCCATCCTCTCCTGCGACCTCCAGGCAAAAAAGCTCTCCCGCATCCGGGAGGGGGCGGAACGTCTGGGCATCAGCTGCATCACCGCCAGGGCGATGGACGGGAGGGTGTTTCAGCCTGAGCTGGAAAGAAACTTCGATCTGGTGCTGGCGGACGTACCCTGCTCCGGCCTGGGCATTATCCGCAAAAAGCCGGATATCCGCTACAAGGAGCCAGAACCCCTGGAACGCCTGCCGGAGATTCAGCGGGCCATTTTGGACAATGTCTCCCGGTATGTGGCCCCTGGCGGGACGCTGCTCTATTCCACCTGCACCGTCCTGCGCCGGGAAAACCAGGAGGTCGTCTCCGCCTTCCTCTCCGGTCATCCTGGCTTTCATCTGGAGGGATTCACTCTGCCCGGAGTGGGGGAGTGTGACGGTATGCAGACCCTCTGGCCACACCTCCACGGGACGGACGGATTCTTTATGGCAAAGTTGAGGAGAGAGACATGATTGATATCAAATCCCTGTCCCGTCCTGAGCTGGAAACCCTGATGACGGGCCTGGGACAGCCAAAATTCCGTGCCAAGCAAGTCTTTCAATGGCTCCACCGGGGGGTCGCGTCTTTTGAAGAGATGTCCGATCTTCCCAAGGCCCTCCGGGAGCAGCTGGCGGAGCAATGTTCGCTCACCGTTCCCCAGGTGGAGCGGAAGCAGGTCTCCCGGCTGGACGGGACGATCAAATATCTCTGGCGGCTGGGAGACGGAAACTGCGTGGAGTCGGTGCTGATGCGATATCGGCACGGAAATACCGTCTGCGTCTCCTCTGAGGTAGGCTGTCTGATGGGCTGCGCCTTCTGTGCCTCCACCCTGGGCGGGCTGGTCCGGCGGCTGACTGCCGGAGAAATTTTAGATCAGGTTATTTTTGTTCAAAAGGAATCGGGAGAAAAAATTTCCAATATTGTTCTGATGGGCATTGGAGAGCCGCTGGACAATTTTGATGCGGTTATGCGCTTTCTGGAGCTGGTCAACGACCCGGACGGGGTGAACATTGGAATGCGGCATATCTCACTTTCCACCTGTGGGCTGACAGAAAAAATTGACAAGCTTGCGGGTTATCGGTTACAATTAACCTTATCAGTATCTCTCCACGCCCCGGACGATGAGACCCGTTCCCGGTTGATGCCGGTCAACCGTTCTGTGGGGGTGGACAGGCTGTTTGACTGCTGCCGCCGGTATTTTGAGACCACCGGGCGGCGTATCTCCTACGAGTACGCCATGGTGGACGGTGTCAACGACCACGACTGGCAGGCCGACCTGCTGGCCCGCAGGCTGAAGGGAATACCCGGCCATGTGAACCTGATCCCGCTGAACAATGTGCGGGAAAGTCCCTTAAAGCCCAGCACCCGGACCAGGCAGTTCCAGCAGCGCTTGGAGCAGCAGGGGGTCACTACTACGGTCCGGAGGCGGCTGGGCAGCGATATTGACGCCTCCTGCGGCCAGCTGCGGCGAAAAACCCTGGGCCTCAAGGATACAGAATAACAGGCCGTCAGGTCTGCGGGAAAGCCGGTGAGAAAGTGCAGGTCGCTGCATGGAAGAAAACCGATGTGGGCTGTGTACGCGCCCACAATGAGGATGCGTGCTTCACCTGTGTGGGGGACGGCCTGGGACTGGGAATCGTCTGCGACGGGATGGGCGGCGCCAACGCCGGGGAGGTGGCTAGCCAGCTGGCCATAGACAGCTTCGCCCAGACGCTGCTCCAGGCGCTGGCCGCACCGGATGACGGCGGCGAATGTCCCCCGGAGGAGCAGCTGCGCTGTGCGCTGGAGCGTTCCAACCAGTCGGTTTATTGCTATGGGTGGGAGCACCCGGAATGTCGGGGTATGGGGACGACCCTGGTGGCCGCCTTGGTGCTCGGCACATCGGCCTATATCCTCAATGTGGGGGACAGCCGGGCCTATGCCCTCCGGGACTGCGGCATCCGACAGATCACCCAGGACCATTCCCTGGTGGCGGAACTGCTCCGGACGGGACGTATTACACCAGAACAGGCCAGGAACCACCCCAGAAAAAATATCATCACCCGTGCGCTGGGAACGGAACGCCAGGTCACCGGCGACCTGTTTGTTCACAGGGTCCAGCCCGGTGAGCGGCTTCTGCTCTGCTCTGACGGATTGACCAACGAGCTGACGGACGGCAGAATTTTTGAGCTGGTGCAGCAGGGCGGCCCTGTCGAGGAGAGCTGCCAGCGGCTGGTGGATGCGGCACTGCTCTGTGGAGCGCACGACAATGTAACGGCAGTTCTGCTGGATCTGCGGGACGATGCGGAAAGGTAAGGAAGGATTTTCATGGATCAATACATCGGGAAATACCTTGACGACCGATACGAGATTCTGGAGAAGATCGGCGAGGGCGGCATGGCGGTGGTCTATAAGGCCAAATGCCACCGGCTCAACCGGCTGGTGGCGGTCAAGATACTGCGCCCCAATATGATGCTGGACGACGATATCCGCCGCCGGTTCCACACCGAGTCCCAGGCTGTCGCCATGCTCTCCAGCCCCAATATCGTCAGTGTCTACGACGTGGGCCAGTTCGAGGGTGCGGACTATATTGTTATGGAGCTGATCGAGGGCATCACTCTGAAGGAGTATATGCAGCGCCGGGGCGGTGTTCTGGATTGGCGGGAGGCGCTTCACTTTTCGACTCAGATCATGCTTGCGCTCCGCCATGCCCACGGCCGGGGCATTGTCCACCGGGACATCAAGCCCCAGAATATCATGGTCCTCCGGGACGGCAGCTTTAAGGTCGCTGACTTCGGCATTGCCCGGATCATGGACAGTCAAAAGACCCTGACCACAGAGGCGTTTGGCAGCGTACACTACGTCTCCCCGGAGCAGGCGAAGGGGCTGTCTGTAGACGCCAGGAGCGATATCTATTCCGCAGGCGTCGTCCTGTACGAGATGCTCACCGGTCAGCTGCCCTTTGACGGGGATACGCCTGTCTCCATTGCTCTTCAGCATATCAATTCTACTCCAAAGCCTCCCAGAGAGCTCAATCCAAGGGTGCCTAAGGGAATGGAGCAGATTTGTAAGCAGTGCATGTGCGCCAGGCTGGAGCTGCGTTACCCGGATGCAAAGGCGGTTTTGCGGGATTTGGAGGAGTTCCGGCGGAACTCGGAGATCGTATTTCCCTATGCCGACCCCTGGGACCCTGCGACAAAGGGAACGGACTGCTCTCCCAACTCCGACCGGCCACAGCCGACGGTTCCGGTTAATTCCACCGCGGTTTACCAGACGGACCAGGAGGCTGGGGACGAGGGAGAGCCGGAATTTGAAAGTACAGGCGAACTGGAAGCATATGAGGCACAGCAGCGGAAGAAGGCACGTATCATCTATACCAGTGCCATTGTGGCCATTGTGGGCATTATTATTGCAATCTGCTTCATGCTTTACCAGAATTTTCTGGAGGACATTCTGGACACAGGCGATGTCTATGAGGTCCCGTCCCTCTCCGGCATGACGGTGGATGAGGCAAAGGAGCTGATCGCCACCGAGCTTGGGGGCCATTTTGAGGTGGTCATCTCCTCCAATCAGTATGACGAAACGGTGGAGGCAGGGTGCATCATCTCTCAGACACCCTCCCACGGCAGCACGACCAAGAGCGATTTGACTACGATCAGCGTCGTCGTCAGCTCCGGCGTTCTGGAGGATGACAGCGTCTATATGCCAAACCTCATCCGGGAAGACTACCGTACAGCGGAGACAAAGCTGGAAAATGACTACGGCGTAGCGGTCAGCTATGGTGATCGGGTCTACTCTGACATCATCGACGAGGGGCTGATCGTCTCCACTGACCCGGTTTCCGGCTCCGTGCTGGAGGAGGGGCAGACGGTCATCCTTTATGTCAGCAAAGGCCCTGAGACACGGGCGGTTTCCATGCCCAATCTGGTGGGGATGGATCGGGACGAGGCGGAGGAAGCGCTGGAAAGCATAGGACTGACTCTGGGCGACTGCGTGACCGTCGCCGGAAGCCGTACTACAGGAGAGATTATCTATCAGAGCGTGAAATACGGCAGCGAGGCGGACCCTGGAACGGTGGTTCACGTCCAAATCAGCGACGGCTCCCTGAGTTCAGGGGACGACGCAGATTCGGACACCGACAGCACGGAGAGCAGCGGCTCCACATCTGACAGCTCTGCAACGCAGACATCTGCCACGCCGGTCTATGAGATTCTCGTCCCGCTCCACACCTCGGACGAGAGCGCCGGGACTACCCCGACGGTATCTGTGACGATCAACGGTGAGGTCGTGCTGAATATGACCTATGCGGAGGATGCGACTCAGGCATCTACTGTCTACAGCGGCGAGATCAGCGATATTATCGTCCTGATCGACGGGGTGCAGACCAACGTCTTTACCTGTGAGGATATCTCTGAGTGACGGGGGTTATTATCCGCTCTATCAGCGGCTTTTACGATGTGGACATCCAGGGACAGCTTCTCCGGTGCCGCGGGCGGGGCAAGCTGCGCCACCAGAAGCAGAAGCCCTTGGTGGGAGATCTGGCAGAGGTGACCCGCATCAGCGAGACGGAGGGCGCTCTGGACGCCATTCTCCCCCGGCGCAATGCCCTGGAACGCCCCGCCGTGGCCAATATGGATCAAATCCTCATTGTGGCCTCCGGGGCAGTTCCGGTGACAGACCCATTTCTCATCGACCGGATCACTGCGCTGGCGAACGCCATTGGCTGCCAGCCGGTCATTCTGTTCAACAAATGGGATCTGGTCCCGGTCCCGGAGATGGCAAAAATCTACCAGGATGCGGGATTTACCGTTATTCCATGCAGCGCCAGGACTGGGCAGGGGGTGGAGGAAATTCGTTCCTGCCTCCGCGGACGTATCTCCGTTTTTACCGGCAATTCCGGCGTGGGAAAGTCCAGTCTCCTCAATGCCCTGGAGGGAAGCTTGGCGCTGGCGACCGGGGAGGTCAGCACAAAGCTGGGCAGGGGAAAGCACACCACCCGCACAGTGGAGCTGTTCCGGCTCCCGGAAGATGCGCTTGTGGCGGATACGCCCGGTTTTGCCGCCTTTGATCCCCAGACGCCTGAGCTGATGGACGCCCAGGCGCTGGCAGGATATTTCCCGGAGTTTCGGCCCTATCTGTCCGGCTGCGCCTTTGTGGACTGCGCCCACATCAAGGAAAAGGGCTGCGGATTACTGACGGCGATAGAGCAGGGCAAGGTATCCCGAAGCCGTCATGAAAGCTATGTGCGGCTCTATCAACAGGCAAAGGAGTTTCGGCCTTGGGAAAATCACGGAAAAAGCGGGCCGTCCTGATCGGCGCATCATCTGCCTCCCTTCCGTTGGAACTGGAGGAACGGATACTTCCGGACGACTTTATCATCTGCGCTGACGGGGGACGGGGGCTGGCAGAGCGCCTCGGTCTGCAACCGGACTGGTATGTGGGCGACAACGACTCCGGCGGACGGCCAGATGGACTGCCCGCCACCCTCCTGCCGTCGGAGAAGGATGTCTCTGACATGGAGATGGCAGTCGATCAGGCGTTACAGCTGGGCTATCAGGAGCTGCTGCTTCTGGGTTGTACCGGTGGCAGAGAAGACCATCATCTGGCAAACCTGGGCCTCCTGGAGCAGATACATCGGCGGGGCGGCTGCGGCATTTTGCTGGATGCGGCAAATGAGGTACGCTTCCTGGGTCCGGGCAGCTATCAGATCGAAAATCGGCCTGTCTACCATTATCTGGGCCTGATCCCCCTGGATGCAGCGGTCACCGGCGTCACATTGACCGGTGTGCGCTACCCTCTGGACCATTTCACGCTTCAACGCGGCTCTACCCGAGCAGTCAGCAACGAGATCCTGC
>JAJBTD010000187.1 GCA_020861055.1 Clostridiales bacterium
GCGGGACGATTTCCGTTCCGGCCTAGTGAAAAATGGGGTTGTTTGACAGACTGAGGATAGTGGTCAGCCAGACTGACCACTATTTCGACCACCGCTCTTTTCAAATCTTTTTCAGAGCGCTGCGGTTTCGACTGGTTTTTTCAAAATTTCTATCCACGAAGGATAAAAAAGCCGCCGAACAGATTGACTTTCCAGATACGATAGCGTAAAATATTACAAAATAGGGACACAAGCAATTGCTATACGTCAATTTCTTCGGATTTCTAACTATCTTTTAGGGGATTATTTAAGGAGTCTTTCTCCCCACTCCGGTTGAAAAGCAGAAAAGCCCAGGCACTCATTGGTCGAGCGTCTGGGCTTTTCAGATTGTCTGCGTATATTTCATTTTAGCCTCGCAAAATCAAGGGTAGAGCCGTACAGGTAGTAAAATTGTCCCTATTATGCCCGCTTTCAGCGATAAATACAAGCGATCAGGTGTAAATTCGTGCAGCGCCCTGTGGATGCATCCGGGATGCGCAGCGCCTGCGGAGCGTTTCCGTGAAATTGCGGGCCGCCCCTTGACAAACGACGCTGCCGGTGTAAAATAGAGCCAGACCGCAAGTGAATAGAACGCAGGGGCGCTGGGGGACATCCCCGGCTGAGATAGGGGCGAATCGCAGCTCCAGTCACCTAATGACCTGATCCGGGTAATGCCGGCGTAGGAAGCTGTTTTTGTTGCATGATGTGCTTTCGTACCGCATTGTTCTGGACGCAATGCGGTACTTTTTCTCTCTTTGGGAGGTTCCTGACATGAAAAACACCAAGACCCGCAAGCTGGTAGAGGGGGCGCTGATGATCGCCATCGCCTACGTTCTCTCCTACATCAAGCTCTTCTCCATGCCTCTGGGCGGCTCCGTCACCCTGGAGATGCTGCCCCTGATCATCATGGGCCTGCGCAACGGCCCCAAGTGGGGCTGCTTCACCGGCTTTGTCCACGGCCTGATCCAGATGGTGCTGGGCTTCAGCAACGTCATGTACTGCCCCACTCTGCTGACTCAGATCGGCTGCATCCTGCTGGACTATCTGCTGGCCTACACCGCCCTGGGCCTGGCTGGACTGATCGCCAAGCCCTTCGGCGAGAAGCGGCTGGCAGGCGCTGCGGTGGGCACCGTGGTCTGCGGCGCGCTCCAGTTCCTCTGCTCCTTCCTGTCCGGCTTCCTGATCTGGGGCGCCTACTACGACTTCACCGGCCTGGACCTGGTGGCGTACAGCTTCACCTACAACATCACCTATATGCTGCCCAACACCATCCTGTCGGTCATCGTGGTGCTCATCCTGTCCCGGATTTCCCCCAAGCTGTTCCAGGCGCAGAACGCCTGAAAAGGACAAATCAATTTCTCCCGGAGCGGCTTCCCCTCCGGGAGAAATTTTTGTCCGGATACATAGAACAAACGTTTGCATTTCCCCGCAACTTATGGTATGATAACCTCAGGAAACCAGCACGGATGGAGGAATCTGCCATGAAGGAACTGACGCCCAAGCAGCAGCGAATTTACGACTATATTCTGGACTTCACCGCCGACAACGGATATCCCCCCTCTGTCCGGGAGATCGCCGCCGCCGTGGGCCTGAAAAGCCCCTCCACCGTCCATTTCCACCTGAAGGCGCTGGAGGAGGCGGGAGCCATCGTCCGGGGCAGCGGCAAGACCAGGGCCATCGCCCCGGCGGAGGAGCCGACGAACCGTCTGAACCAGGTCCCTCTGTTGGGCAGCGTGGCCGCAGGAACGCCCATTCTGGCGGAGGAGTGCATTGAGGACTATCTGGTGTTTGACACCAACGGCCTCACCGGGGAGCATTTTGCCCTCCGCATCCGGGGGGAGAGCATGCTCAAGGCGGGCATCCTCCCCGGAGACATCGTCATCGTCCACCAGCAGGAGAGCGCCCGGAACGGCGAGATCGTCATCGCCCTCATCGGGGACGAGGCCACCTGCAAGCGGCTGGACCGGCGCAACGGGGAGACCTGGCTGTTGCCGGAGAACGACGACTATAAACCCATCGACGGCAGCGAGGCCACCATTCTTGGCAAGGTGATCGCAGTCGTCCGCCGGTACTGAAATGATCTGCGCGGTCTGGAGCGCCCCTGTCGGCCCCGTGGCCCTGGGGGAAGAGGAGGGCAGGCTGGTGCGCCTGTGGCTCCCCGGCCAGATACCGCCCGACCTGGCCCTGGGAGACAGCCCCGCCCTGGCGGCGGGGCTGCTGGCGTTGCAGGGGTATTTCCGGGGCCGTCCTGTTCCAAAGGATCTGCCCCTGTCCCCCGGAGGCACCCCCTTTCAGCGGGCGGTCTGGGCGGCGTTGGAGGACATCCCCTGGGGGGAGACGAGGACCTATGGCCATCTGGCGGCACAGCTGGGCCGACCCGGAGCTGCCAGGGCAGTGGGGCAGGCCTGTCACCGGAACCCCCTGCCCATCCTTATCCCCTGTCACCGGGTGGTGGGGGCCAACGGCGCGCTCACCGGCTTTGCCGGAGGGCTGGCCTGCAAGGAGGCGCTGCTCCGGCTGGAGCGGGAGACCGCCCTTCTCTTGTAGAAACAAATTTTTTTGAAAAATTCTTTTGAAAAGTGCTTGACAATCCAGGCGACCTGTGGTAATATACTGGCATAGAGAAGAGGAGCCAATCATCCTCTCCACTCTACAAGGGAAAGATGGCCCCCAGGGGAAGACAGCTTTCAAAACTGCTTTTTCTCCAGCATCACCCAGACGAGACGGAAACCAAAACAGCAGGAGGTCAGGCAGACTGCCAGAGGAAAACCGCCCATACCAAAGGAAATTCAGAGGAAACAGCGTCCTGGGAGGACAGGCTGACTTTGAAAAACCAGAGGGTTGGGACGGAAAGAATAAAGGCAGAAGCCGAAGCATCCGCTCGAAACGAACGAAATGAGATTTTTGAATCACGGGAGGTATCTTCAGAAACGCACACCTCTGAAGATGCAGATCGGAAGGAGAAAATCCAGGCAGGGACATGAGAGCAGCTGTAATGGATCACTGTTTCATGGATGAAATCCATCGAACCTCATTTCAATTGATCTTTCCAAAGAAATGCTTTTTCAACCGAGCAAATACCGAAAAGATGATATCTGAACCAACAGGTTGATTCTGAAAGGACGGATTTTCAACGGATCTGATTTCTATGGAAAGCGCTTCCTGAGGGGGCCATCTGAACCTGCTCCGGCAACCGTGCAGCCGGAGAGCCGTCGCTGACAACAGTTTTGAGACTGCGTGATATAAAGCGAAGGAATTCTGTAGAACAGGAGGTTATCGGTAAAATGACAGACTTTAAGAGGGAACGGAAGTGACCTGTACCGTAGCGCAGCGGGTACAGGTCACTTCCATTTTGGCGATAAAGCTGACAAGCCCGCCCTCCGTTTGGAGGGCGGGCATTTTTTTGCGGCCAGAGGCTAGATATGAAGCAGCAGCACGGCGATGCCGAAATAGATCAGCAGAGAGAGGGCGTCCACTACGGTGGTGATGAAAGGGCTGGCCAGCACCGCCGGGTCGAGTCCCACCTGGTTGGCCAGGATGGGGAACAGCGCCCCCAGCAGCTTGGCGGCCACCACCGTCACAATGATGGTGAGAGAGACCACCAGAGCCACCGTCACCGTCACGGCGGGGTTGCTCATGAGCAGGCGGTCCACCAGCATCATCTTGCCGAAATTCACCACGGCCAGGGTGACGCCGCTGAGCAGGGCCACCCGCAGCTCCTTCCACAGCACCCGGCCCGTATCCCGTATCCCGATCTCGTGGAGGGACAGGGCCCGGATGATCTCCGCCGAGGACTGAGCGCCGGAGTTGCCGCCGGTGTCGCTGAGCATGGTGATAAAGGAGGTGAGCACCATACAGGCGGCCAGGGCGTCTTCGTAGCTGGAGATGATCTGGGCGGTAAAGGTGGAGGACAGCATGAGCAGCAGCAGCCAGGGAAGGCGGCTGGCGGAGATCTGCCGGACACCGGAGCGGAGGTACGGGGTCTCCGAGGGGAGCATACCGGCCATCTTCTGAATGTCCTCGGTGGTCTCCTCCTGCATGACGTCCATCACGTCGTCGGCGGTGATGATGCCCACCAGCCGTCCGCCGGTGTCCACCACCGGCATGGCCGTCAGGTCATATCGCC
Organism: Clostridiales bacterium; assembly: GCA_020861055.1. GTDB lineage: Bacteria > Bacillota > Clostridia > Oscillospirales > Oscillospiraceae > Onthomonas. The sequence goes on from JAJBTD010000187.1 coordinate 4,145, forward strand.
CGAATCTGCGGGCTACCGACTCCTGGTCCTCCTGGGTGACGGCGGAGATGGGGTCGTCGTCCATGATCTCTCCCACCGTGTCCTCATAGGCCGCCAGCATCAGCGCCCGGATGGTGACAAAACCGGTGAGCCGCCGTCCGGCGTCCACCACATAGCACACGTCGATGGTCTCCACATTCTCCGCCTCCCGGCGGATGCGCTGGAAGCAGTCGGAGACCGTCATGCTCTGCTCCAGGTCGATGAGCTCGGTGGTCATCAGCGCCCCGGCGGAGTCCTTGGGGTAGTTCAGGATCTGATTGATGCCCGTCCGCATCTCCGGGGCGGCGTGGGCCAGGATGCGCCGCACCACGTCGGGGGGCATTTCCTCCACGATGTCGGCGGCGTCGTCCAGATACAGCTCGTCCAGCACCGCCCGCAGCTCGCTGTTGGAGAAGTCGTTGATGAGCTGCTGCTGGTGCTCCGGGGTCAGCTCCACGAACACCTCGCCCGCCAGCTCCTCCGGCAGCAGCCGGAACAGCAGGGGGATGCTCTCCCCGGAGAGGCTGTCCATGAGCTGGGCCACATCCGCAGGCTCCAGAGGGAGGAGCATTCCCCGGAGCTGGGCGTATTGCTTTTGTTTCAAAAGGCTCTCCGCAATGGCGGTGAGCCGGTAGAATTTTTCCTCAGGATACATGACGTGACCTCCTTTCCGGAATAGGGGCGCCGGGGAGAGTGCCACGGGTCAGGCTCACATGGGAATGAGGGCCAGAGCAAACCCGAAGTAGATGAGCAGAGACAGTGCGTCCACGATGGTGGTGATGAGAGGACTTGCCAGCACGGCGGGGTCCAGCCCCACCTTGTCCGCCAGGACGGGGAGAATGGCGCCAATGGTCTTAGCGCAGATGACGGTGCAGATCAGGGTCAGGCTGACCACCAGGGCCACCAGAGGGGTGACCGCCGGATTGTTGAACAGCAGCCGGTCGATGAGCATCATTTTCAGGAAATTGGCCGCCGCCAGGGCGACGCCGCAGACGATAGCCACCCGGCACTCCTTCCAGATGACCCGGGGCAGATCGCTGAACCGGATCTCGTGGAGGGACAGGGCGCGAATGATGGCCACAGAGGCCTGAGAGCCGGAGTTGCCGCCGGTGCCGCTGAGGATGGTGATATAAGAGGTCAGGATCATGCAGGCGGACAGAGCGCTCTCGAATTTGGTGATGATGATGCTGGAGAAGGTGGCCGACAGCATGAGCAGCAGCAGCCAGGGGAAGCGGCTCTTCCACGTCTCCAGGACGCCGGTGCGGAGATAGGGCTTATCGGTGGGCAGGATGGCCGCCATCTTCTCGATGTCCTCGGTGGCCTCTTCCTGCATGACGTCCATCACGTCGTCGGCGGTGATAATGCCCACCAGGCGGTTCTCCGTGTCCACCACCGGCATGGCCATCAGGTCGTACCGGCTGAACCGCTGGGCCACCGTCTCCTGGTCCTCCAGGGTGGTGACGGAGAGGAGGTTGGTGTCCATGATCTCCCCGATCTCGTCCTCATAGCTGGCGAGGAACAGGTCCCGGATGGTGACATAGCCCAGCAGCTTCCGGCTTTTCTCCACCACATAGCAGACGTTGATGGTCTCCACGTCGGAGGCGTTCCGGCGGATGCGCTTGAAGCAGTCCTCCACCGTCATGTCCCGTTTCAGGTCGATATACTCGGTGGTCATCAGGGAGCCGGCAGAGTCCTCCGGGTACTTCAAAATCTCATTGATGCTCTTGCGCATCTCCGGCTCGGAGTGGGCCAGGATGCGCCGGACCACGTTGGCCGGCATCTCCTCCACGATGTCCACGGCGTCGTCCAGATACAGCTCGTCCAGCACCTCTTTCAGCTCGGTATTGGAGAAGCTGCGGATGAGCTGCTCCTGGTGCTCCGGGTTCAGCTCGACGAATACCTCCGCCGCCGTCTCCTTGGGCAGCAGCCGGAATACCAGGGGTATACTCTCCCCGGAGAGGTCGTCCATGAGCTGGGCGATGTCCACCGGTTCCAGGGGGAGGAGACTGCCCCGGAGCTGGGCATACTGTTTTCGCTTCAGGAGATCCTCTACAATGTGAACCATTTTTTCCCGTCTGCTCTCAAAATCTGCCACAGTAACAACCCCCTTTTTTCCTATCAGATATGGCGCTCCGCCGGTGAGACAAAAAAGCATCTGATACCATGTCCGGCATCAGATGCACGCGAGCGCCATTCAGACCGTCCCAAAAGGACGCCCACCCACCGTTCAAGCTTTAGCATCACAAGGCAGTGAAATTGCGTTAGATGACACCTTTGGGTTCGATGTCAACTGTTCAGACCAACGGATCGTGTCTCCACGACTTTGCGGCAGCAACCCGTATCCTTGTGGTAGCCTTACCTACCGGACCTATATTCTCTCTGTCCTCTATAGTATGCCAATTGACGGCTGATGTCAACCCCATGGAACACAAAAAGCGCTCCGGCTCCCTCCTTGCGGCGGCGCCTCGTCTCAGAGAGAGGGACTGACTTGGAGAAAGAGAAATTTCCCCGATTGCAATTTCCCGCCGATGTGGTACACTGTAGTACATGAGACTGCCCGCCCTGGAACGGGCGCGGACGGGAAGTGAGACAGGATGAAGATCAGCCAGACCCAGCTGACCTGGGTGGCGCTGGTGCTGGGGCTGAACAATCTGCTCCTGCGCCGGAACTGGTGGGCGGCGGCCTATGACGAGTCCGCCCAGCTGGTGACCAACGGGGGGCTGCTGCGCACCTTTGCCCTGCTGGTAGCGGTCTGCGCCGCCGTGGTGGTGGTCGTCTGGCTGCTGCTCTGGCGGCGGAAGGTTCCGGCTGGGGCGCCCTACGGGGACGGAGGCCGGGGAAAGACCGCTCTGCGGGCGGCGGCGGGCCTGTGCGCCCTGGCCGGGGGCATTTGTGAGCCGGTGCAGAACACCGCCGAGGTGGCCGCCTCCCCCATCGCCCAGGCCATGAGCCTGTTTCTCATCCTCCAGGGTATCGTGATGCTCTATCTGGCCCTGGCCCGGAACCGGGAGAGCGGCGGGTTCCAGACGGCGCTGCTGCTGCCCTTTTTTACCAGCTGCTTCTGGCTGGTGGCCTTCTACCATCAGTATGGCTCCGCCCCCAGTACGGAGACCTATCTCTGGCCCATGATCGCCGGTATCCTGGTCTCCTTTGCCTGGATGTACGATACCGCCTTCGTCTATCAACCCCAACGGGGCAAATGGGTGGGGCCGCTGGCGCTGCTGGTGCTGCTGACCGTTCCCCCCGCCCTGGCGGCCCCCCTGTCCCTGGACGACCGGCTGGCGCTGGTCTCCGCCCTGCTGTGGTTCCTGGCGGCCTCTCTGGAATTGAAACCGGTCCCGGAAGCGCTTCCAACCCCAGCCGCCAAAACGAATGAAACCGGAGAGGAGAATCCCCCATGTCCGAACTGAATGAAACCGCTGTCCCTGTGACCCCCGCCGCCCCTGACACCGTACCTGTCACGGAACATCCCGTCCAAAAGCAGGAGATCACCTTAGACGTCTTTTATCAGGTGGAGCTG
>JAJBTD010000135.1 GCA_020861055.1 Clostridiales bacterium
ATATCTCCTTGTGGGTTTAGATAGAGTTGATCATCAGATCCAGCATCCGCTTAGATTCCGCTTTGAATTGACGTTTTTCCATGACAGATTCCTCCATATAGGGGAGTGATCGGCTCCCAAAACAAAATTATAAACGAATTATTAGCACTCTCTTTTTCTGAGTGCTAACATATCATACCTCTCTTTCCCTGAAAATGCAATAGCGTTCATAAAAAATTTGCAATTGGAAAGGTCAGGTGCAAATCTGACTTTCTCCGCATTTCCTCTGCCAAATTTTCCGTCTATCCCCCTGACAAACAGGGAAAGGTCTGTTATAATAGCTGTACAGACAACTGTCCATAGAACCGAGGTATCACCATGAACGCAGCAGAACGCCGCCAGACGGTACTGAGCCTGCTCCAGACCGCTCAGACGCCCCAGAGCGCCGCCGCCCTAGCCCGTCGTTTTTCCGTCAGCCGACAGATCATTGTGGGGGACGTAGCCCTGCTCCGGGCGGCGGGCCACGCCATTGACGCCACCCCCAGGGGCTATCTGCTCCGCCGCCCGGCGGAGGGCCTGAAGCACACCATCGTCTGCTGCCACGACAAGGAGGGGATGGAGCGGGAGCTGCTTCTCTGCGTGGACAACGGCTGCACCGTGCTGGATGTCAGCGTGGAGCACCCCCTCTACGGTCACCTCACCGGACAGCTCCAGCTCTCTTCCCGGTACGACGTGCAGCAGTTTATGGAGCAGTCCCGCCGGGAGCAGGCCGCTCCTCTGAGCTGCCTCACCGACGGCATTCATCTACACACCCTCCTCTGCCCCGATGAGGACGCCTATCGCCGGGTGGTCGCCGCTCTGGGGGAGGCGGGCATATTGGTGGATGAGGAGCAGTGAGGTTCGAATGCCTCTCTAGAGGAATGATATGGAGCCAGTCGCAAAACAGCAAACGCTGGAGCCAGGCAATCTGCCTGGCTCCAGCGTTTTGCATATAGAACCGTTATGCCGTTTTACTTGACCAGAGCGAAGGAAAATTCAGCGGTGACGCTGAGCTTTCCGTTCACATAGCCCTTGGCAGCGCACCAGTAGAAGGGACCCTTGCTCTTGGTGATGGTGCTCTCGCTCTCCAGGGTGTCCCCAGGCTTCACCGGGCTCTTGAAGCGCACCTTGTCCAGACTGGTGAACATGGGGGTGCTGCCCTTGAGCTCCGGATTGCTGGCCAGCAGCACCGCCGCGCCCTGGGCCATCATCTCGCAGAGGATGACGCCGGGCACCACGGGATTTCCTGGGAAATGGCCCTTGAGGAAGAACTCCTCGCCGGAGATGTGGTATTTGGCGTGAGCCACGCCGTCGATGACCTCGGCCTCCTGTACCAGAAGCATATTGTCCCGATGGGGGAGGATCTGCTTGATCTCTTCCTGATTCATTCTGTCCTTCCTCCTTTACTCCGCCAGCTTTTTGAAGGCAATGCAGCCGTTGTGACCGCCGAAGCCCAGAGAGGTGGAGAGGGCGGCGTCCAGCGGAACCTCACATGCCTGGTTGGGCACCACGTCCAGATCGCACTCCGGGTCGGGCACCTGGTAGCCCACCGTGGGAGGCACCACGCCGTTGGCCAGGGCCAGGACGGAGATCACCGCTTCGGTAGCTCCCGCAGCGCCCAGCATATGGCCGGTAGCGCCCTTGGTGGAGGAGACCATGATCTTATAGGCGTCCTCCTGGCCGAAAGCCCGCTTCAAGGCCAGCGTTTCGATCTTATCGTTCAAGGGGGTGGAGGTGCCGTGAGCGTTGACATAGACCCGGGCGGGGTCGTATTCGCCCACACCGGCCAAGGCCTGGGCGATGACGTCGCCGCCGCCCTCTCCCGTCGGATCGGGGGCGGTGATGTGGTGGGCATCGCAGGTGGTGCCGTAGCCGCAGAGCTCACAGTAGATGTGAGCGCCCCGGGCCTTTGCATGCTCATACTCCTCCAGAATAAGTGCGGCAGCGCCCTCGCCCATGACGAAGCCGTCCCGCTCCTTGTCGAAGGGGATAGAGGCCCGGTTCGGGTCGTCGGCGGAGCTGAGGGCCTGGCAGTTGATAAAGCCGGCCATGCTCACCGGGGTAATGGTTGCCTCGGCCCCGCCGGCCACCATAGCGTCGGCGTAGCCGTGGAGGATGTTCCGATAGGCCTCGCCGATGGCGTGGGTGGAGGAGGCGCAGGCAGAGGTAATGCTCAGACAGGAGCCCTTGCATTGGTGCTTGATGGCCACATATCCGGCCCCGGCGTTGCCCATCATGTTGGTGATGGTGTAGGGGGAGACACGGCGGGGCCCCTTGGCCATGAGCTTCTTCTGCTCATCCACCATGGTGTTCATACCGCCGATGCCGGAGGAGAAGTAGCAGCCCATCCGCTTGGGGTCAATGGTGCCCTCGATGCCGGACTCGGCAAAGGCCTGATCTGCGGCGGCGATGGCGTACTGGATATAGAGGTCGTGGCGACGAACCTCGCTGCGCTCCATGTAGAGCAGGGGGTCAAAATCTTTCACCTCTGCCGCCAGAGTCGCTTTAAAGTCCGTCAGGTCAAATCGGGTGATCCGGGCAATGCCGTGCTTTCCGGCCAGCAGGTTTGCCCACATGGTGGGCACATCGTTGCCGACAGCATTGACCGCACCCAGTCCGGTCACAACAACTCGTCTCATACACATTTCCCTTTCATAATAGACAGCCTGATATAGAAATCGAGGCCAAATGGGGGAAAGCGGCTCACATGCCGATGCCGCCGTCCACCCGAATCACCTCGCCGGTGATATACTTCGCCTTGTCGCCGGCCAGGAACGCCACGCACTCGGCGATGTCCTCCGGCTTGCCCATGTGACCCATGGGGACAGTGGAGAGCAGGCCCTTAAGGGCGTCCTGATCCATGGAGGCGGTCATGGGCGTCTCGATGGCGCCGGGGGCGACGGCGTTACAGGTGATGCCGCGGGTGGCCAGCTCCCGTGCCACCGTCTTGGTCAGGGCGATGACGCCGCCCTTGGCGGCGGTGTAGTTGGCCTGGGCCGCGTTGCCGATAAGACCGGAGACGGAGGAGATGTTGATGATTCGTCCGGCCTTCTTCTTCATAAAGTTGCGGTAGCAGGCCTTGATGGTGTTGAACATGCTCTTCAGGTTGATGTTCAGCACCATATCCCACTCCTGCTCGCTCATGGCCAGCAGCACATGGTCGCGGGTGATGCCGGCGTTGTTCACCAGGATATCCACCCCGCCGAACTCCTTGATGACGGCCTTGACTGTCTCCTGGACGGCCTCATAGTTGGACACGTCGCAGCGGCGGAAGGCGGCGGTGACGCCGCGGGCCTGGGCGATGTTGTTGGCGGCTTCAAGGCCGTTCTCCTCCGGGCACAGATCCAGCAGGACGACGCTCGCCCCCTCACGGGCCAGGGTGTCAGCGATGGCGTAGCCGATGCCGCGAGCCGCTCCGGTGACCAGAGCTACCTTTCCTTGTAAATCAGCCATTGGTTACCTCCTCAATGGTGGTGCGGAGGGAGTCCGCACTGTCAACGTTGCAGCACTTGACGGACGGGTCGATCTTGCCAATCAGACCGGTCAGGGTATTGCCGGGGCCCACCTCGATAAAGGTGTCAAAGCCGTCGGCGATCATGTTTTCTACAATGGTCTGCCAGCGCACCGGGCTGATGACCTGGCGGGCCAGCAGGTCGGCATAGCCCTCCGGCCCCTCATAGGGCCTGCCGGTAACGTTGGAATAGAGGACGTATTTGGGCGCCTGGAAGGTGTAGCCCTTCAGCTCCTCCGCCAGTCCCTCGCTGGCCGGGGCCATAAAGGGAGAGTGGAAGGCGCCCGCCACCCGCAGAGGGATGGCCCGTCCGCCCGCCGCCTTGACAGCCGCCTTAAAATCGCCCATGGAGGCGGAGAGCCCGGCGCAGACGGTCTGGGCAGGGGAGTTGTAGTTCACCGGGTAGACCTGGTCGAACTGAGCGGCCAGCTCCTCCACCCGCTGGGGAGGCAGCTTGACCACGGCCACCATGCCGGTGTCTGCGACGTCAGAGGCCTCCTGCATCAGCTCGCCCCGGCGGCAGACCAGGCGGAAGCTGTCCTCCACGGAGAGCGCGCCGGAGAATGCCAGCGCACCGATCTCGCCCACGGAGAACCCGGCCAGAGCAGCGGGCTGGATACCGGCCTCGGTCAATGCGGCGGCGGCGGCCACCTCCACGGCGAACATATCCGGCTGTGTGTTGGAGGTGACAGTCAGCTCCTCCTTGGTGCCGGAAAAGCACTGGGCGCTGGTGCCCGGACGGATGCTGTCACACAGGTCGAACACCGCCTTGGCGGCAGGGCTGGCCTGGGCCAGAGACGCTCCCATACCGGGGTACTGTGCGCCCTGACCGGAAAATACAAATGCGATCTTGCTCATAAATCCTCCAAAATGGACGGAACACAGGAAAAAACTGCCGCCGTCAGGACGGCGGCAGTCTGGTTTGTCAAAGTCAAAATCACCTGTGCCCCAGATGCAAAAGGTGGAAGCTCAGGTCATCCGGCCCCAAAAGGGGCCGGACAGGGGCGACCGGAATTACTCAGCCAGCTTCTTCTCGATGAAAGCGACCAGCTCGCCGACAGTGGAAACCTTCTCGTCCAGATCCAGCTCGGAATCCAGCTCCTCCTCCAGCTCCATGACCATCTCAACGGTCTCCAGGGAGTCGATGCCCAGGCTCTCGAAGGTGGTATCGGAAGTGATCTCGGAAGCGTCCCGGCCGGTGTGGTCAGCCAGAACATCGGCAACCTTTGCAAAAATGTCCATGATTGAGTCCTCCTAAAAAGAATCGTCTTTGAATATATCTGAAAGCCGCAGCGTCGGCTTTTCAGCTGGAACAAATCCGTCAGTCCTTCTGTTTGCCCTTATCGGCCTGGATGAGCGTCTCCAGGAAGATCTGATTCAGCTTTTCCACCCCTTTGATGAGGGCGGCCTTCTCCTCCTGGCTGAATTCGTCGGTCAGGCGGTTAAAGAGCTGACGGTGATAGTAGCGGTGGTAGGCGTAGGCCAGCCTGCCCCGGCAGGTCAGCCGCACCCGGATGGAACGCCCGTCCTGAGCGCTGCGCTCCTTGCTCACAAAGCCCCGGCGGGCCAGCTTGTTTACCGCCACGCTGGCGGTGGGGCGGGCCACATGGATGGCGTCGGCAATCTCGCTGACCGAGAGGCCGTCCTCCCCGCCGTTGCCCACCACATGAATCAGGTGGAACTCGCCGGTGGAGAGCCCCAGATGGGTGCAGGAGCGGACGCTCTGCTCCTCCATACTCAGGATGTTCAGGTATGCCTCGTCCAGAAGCTCGTTCAGTCGGGCCGCAAAGTCGTCCATAGACCGAGCCCCCTTCCGGCATCGCAAAACAGTTAAACAGACTAACTATCTACCCAATGATACCCAAGGCGTTCCCGATTGTCAAGGGGTTTTGGGGAAAAAGAGGCAAAAAAAGAGACGGGTACTTTTTCTCTTCCAATCCAACCGGACGCCAGGGCAAATTTGTCCAAATCTGTTACATCCGGGGCCGTTTGTCCGGTTGACAAACAGAGGGCGAATTCCTATAATAGCCTTACAATAAAACAGCCTTATCAAGAGTGGCGGAGGGATTGGCCCGATGAAGCCCGGCAACCTGCCCTGTCAGCAGACGTGCTGATGGGTAAGGTGCCAAGTCCAGCGGTTTTTCGTAAAGATGAGGACAGTATGCTCTCTGCTGCGTATCCGCATGGGTGCGCAGTTTTTTTGCAAAAAGTCAAGGGCTGTGTTGTTGAACAAAAACACAGAAAGGAAACGCAACACCATGAGCAACCGTATTTTTACCTCTGAATCTGTCACCGAGGGGCACCCGGACAAGATTTGCGACCAGGTCTCGGACGCCATCCTGGACGCCATGCTGGCCCAGGACCCCATGAGCCGGGTGGCCTGCGAGACGGCTACCACCACCGGCATGGTGATGGTCATGGGGGAGATCACCTCCAAGGCACAGGTGGATATCCCCGCCATCGTCCGGAAGACGGTGGCTGACATCGGTTATGACAAACCGGAGTACGGCTTCGACGCCCAGACCTGCGCCGTATTCACCACCCTGGATAAGCAGTCCCCCGACATCGCCATGGGGGTGGACCAGTCCTACGAGGCCCAGGGAGGCCAGGAGAACGAGGCTGACCGCATCGGCGCAGGCGACCAGGGCATGATGTTCGGCTACGCCTGCCGGGAGACGGAGGAGCTGATGCCCGCCCCTCTGGCCCTGTCCCACAATCTGACCCGCGCCCTGGCCGCCCAGCGCCGGAGCAGCGCTCTCCCCTGGCTCCGTCCCGACGGCAAGAGCCAGGTCACGGTGGCCTATGACGAGCAAGGCAAGGTGGAGTGGTGCCCGGCCATCGTGGTCTCCACCCAGCACGACCCGGACATCAGTATTAAAGACCTGCGGGAAGCGGTGATTGAGGAGATCATCCGGCCCAATCTGCCCCGGCGGTACATCCGCCCGGAGACGGAATTTTATGTCAACCCAACCGGCCGTTTCGTGGTGGGCGGCCCCGTGGGCGATTCCGGTCTCACCGGGCGCAAGATCATTGTGGACACCTACGGCGGCGCGGCGGCCCACGGCGGCGGCTGCTTCTCCGGCAAGGACCCCACCAAGGTAGACCGCTCCGCCGCCTACATGGCCCGGTACGCCGCCAAGAACCTGGTGGCCGCCGGTCTGGCGGACCGCTGCCAGATCGAGCTGGCCTACGCCATCGGCGTGGCCCGGCCGGTCTCCGTCCTGGTGGACAGCTTCGGCACCGGAACGGTCAGCGACGAGCGGCTGTCCCAGCTGGTGCAGCAGGTGTTCGACCTGCGGCCCGCCTCCATCATCCGCACCCTGGACCTCCGGCGGCCCATCTACAAGCAGACCGCCGCCTATGGCCACTTCGGACGCCCCGACCTGGACCTCCCCTGGGAGCGTCTGGACAAGGTGGAGGAACTGAAGGCGGCTCTCTGAGTCTTCTGTTTTACGCGCTCCGGCCCGGCAGGATTTCCTGCCGGGCCATTTTTGTCCTTTACCGTGGGGACAAAACGTGGTAGGATTTTCCCAGGCGAAGCTGCGCCGTTTTATGCAGCAAAACCGCCGCCTGAAACGTATCCTTTAACGAGAAGAGAGAAGGGGGGACGCCTCCTGTGTTTGGAAGAAAGAAGCCGCCGGAGCACCAGGACTTTGAGGCCCTGGTCTGTCGGCAGGAAAACCGCATCTATCGTCTGGCCCTGTCCATTTTGGGCAACGTCCAGGACGCCGAGGATCAGACACAGGAGACCTTCCTCCGGTATCTGGAAAAGCGCCCGGTCTTTGAAAATGAGGCTCACGAGAGCGCCTGGCTGCTCACTGTGACCCGGAACGGCTGCATCTCCCGCCTCCGCTCCAAGTCCCGGCAGAACCTGCCTCTGGAGATGGACATTCCCACTCCGGGGCCGGAGGAGCGGGAGGAGATCGAGGAGCTGTTCCGCCTGCCGGCGGAGGACAGAGAGGTCATTCATCTGTACTACTATGAGGGCTGGTCTACCAGAGAGATCGCCCAGATGACGGGAACCAGAGAGGGCACCGTCCGCAGCCGTCTCAGCCGGGCCAGAGCCAAGCTAAGAGCACTATTGGAGTCCAATGGTATGAAGTCAAGTGGGAAATTGAAGAAAAAATTGATTGAAATC
>JAJBTD010000195.1 GCA_020861055.1 Clostridiales bacterium
GAGCAGTGCGCGGCCGAGGCCCTGCCCGGCTACCGCCCCGCCCGGCCCATGGTCTACTGCGGCATTTACACCGAGGACGGCTCCAAGTACCCCGACCTCCGGGACGCTCTGGAAAAGCTCCAGCTCAACGACGCCTCTCTGGTTTTTGAGCCGGAGTCCTCCGCCGCCCTGGGCTTCGGCTTCCGGTGCGGATTTTTGGGACTGCTCCACATGGAGATCATCCAGGAGCGGCTGGAGCGGGAGTTTGACCTGGACCTGGTCACCACCCTGCCCAACGTCATTTACGAAATCGTCAAGACGGACGGCTCCATCGTTCGGGTGGACAACCCCCATAACTACCCGGACCCCGCCGTGATCAAGGAGGCCAGAGAGCCTTACGTCAACGTCTCCATCATCACCCCCAACGACTACGTAGGGGATATCATGCCCATCTGCCAGGAGCGGCGGGGGGAGTACCGGGATATGCAGTACCTGGACACCAACCTGGTGGAGCTGCATTACGCCATGCCCCTGAACGAGACGATCTTCGACTTCTTCGACACCCTCAAGGCCCACACCAAGGGCTACGCCTCCCTGGACTATGAGCTGGCGGACTACCGCACCAGCAGTCTGGTCAAGGTGGACTTTCTCCTCAACGGGGACAAGGTGGACGCCCTGAGCATTATCGTCCACAAGGACAAGGCCTACGGCCGGGCACGGCGCATCTGCGAGAAGCTGAAGGAGAACATCCCCCGTCAGCAGTTCGAGGTGCCCATCCAGGCGGCCATCGGCGGCAAGATTATCGCCCGTGAAACCATTAAGGCGGTGCGCAAGGACGTGCTGGCCAAGTGCTATGGCGGCGACATCACCCGGAAGAAAAAGCTGCTGGAAAAGCAGAAGCGGGGCAAGAAGAAGATGCGCTCCCTGGGCACGGTGCAGATGCCCACCGAGGCGTTTATGGCGGTGCTCAAGCTGGACAGTCAGTAAGAAACGTATTTGGAATTTGCCGTTTCTAGCTCCCCTGAAAGGGCGCAAGGTGCCGCAAAGCGGTAGAGCCGGCTGCCCGTAGGGCAGACTGAGGGGTGCAGCAGGCACTGGCATCAATCAAAAAATCGTTCGGCGAATTCGCTGACAGTAGGTCTTGAGCGGCTTTCGTTCTCCCTCAGTCAGCTTCGCTGACAGCTCCCTCAAAGAGGGAGCCAAGAGGTTTTCTTATTTTTCTCTCCCCCAAACCCATGATAAAACAACAGAAAACGCCCTCCGGCGTCTCTGACGAGGTACTGTGATGAACGAAACTCCTCTGGAAGCCCCCCTCTACGATGTCCTGCGGCAGTTTGCCGACGAGAAGCCCCTGCGGATGCATATGCCTGGACACAAGGGGATCGGTCTTCCCGTCCCGGAGCTGCGGGGCTATGCTGCCCTGGATTTCACCGAGACGGACCGCACCGGCGATCTCTACCGGGCGGACGGACTGATCGACCGGGCAGAGCAGCTGTGGGCGGACTACTGGGGCAGCGAGCGCTGTCTGTTTCTCACCGGCGGCTCCACCCAGGGGCTGCACACCGCCCTCTCTCTGGCGGCGGCTGCCGGCAGCACGGTCATTATGGACCGGGTGAGCCACCGGTGCCTCCACACAGGGATGGCCCTGCTGGACCTCCGCCCGGTGTGGCTGGAGCGGCCCTGGCTGACGGAGGGCGGCGTATGGGGGCCGGTGTCCCCGGAGTCGGTGGCCCGTCTGCTGGACGAGACGGGGAGCCGGACGGTATGCATCACCTCCCCCACCTATTACGGGGTCTGCTCCGATGTGGAGGCTATTGCGAAGGTCTGCCATGACCGGGGGGCCAGGCTGGTGGTGGACGGGGCCCACGGGGCCCATCTGCCCATCTTTTACCAGAAGAACCCCTATGCCTCCGCAGACCTGGTCACCGTCTCCGCTCACAAGACCCTTCCCGCTCCGGGACAGTCCGCTCTGCTGTTTGCCAACGGATTTTCCATGGACGAGCTGCGGGAGCATAGTCTGCTCTTCGCCACCTCCTCCCCCTCCTATCCCATGATGGCCGCCCTGGACCGGCTGCGCACCTGGCTGGCCTGCGGCGGAGAGGAGCGCACCTTTCTCACCGCCGGAGCGTCCCTCCAGCTCCGGGAGAAATACCCCTGTCTCCGGGAGAGGGAGGGCCTGACCCTGGATCCTCTCCGACTGACTCTGCTCACCGGGGACGGAGACGGGCTGAACCGCTCTTTGGAGGAGCTGGGGGTCTACCCGGAGATGCACGATCAGAACCACGTGGTCTTTATCCTCACCGGGGCGGACGGAGACGAGCAGCTGGACCGGCTGGATGCCGTACTCACCCTTTTGGGGCTGAGCTATCAGGAGCCGGTGATCCCGGAGCCCTTCCTGCCCCCGGCGGCGGAGGCGGTCTGCACTCCAAGAGAGGCGGTCTTTGGCCCTCAGGAGCGGATTTCTCTGACGCAGGCGGAGGGCCGCGTTGCCGCCGGACAGATCGCCCCCTATCCTCCCGGCGTGCCGGTGGTCGCTCCGGGGGAGCGGATCACGAAAAATCATCTGGTCTATTTGACCCAAATCGGGTATAATGGGCTGCAAGAGGACATCGCCGTATTGAGAGAGCCGATGTGACCCTTCGGGGAGAAAGATGAGGTCGCCGATATGAAGATGGTCGTCGCCGTCGTCCATGTGGACGACGCCCCCAATATTGTAGAGCGCCTGGCCCAGAAGGGCTACGGCAGCACCTGTATGCACTCCCAGGGGAGCTTTCTCCAGCAGGAGAACCGCACTCTTCTGGTAGGCGTGGCCGACGACCGGGTAAAGGAAGTCCTCTCCACCATCCGGAGCGCCGTCCGCTGGAGGCGGGGCTCCGTCACCGGAAAGAGCCCGGCCAACTCCATGATGGTGTCCGAGGATATGGAGATCACCATTGCCGGAGCCACCGTCTTTGTCCTGGACGTGGACCAGTTTTTGCGGGTATGAACCTGTCGCGTCTGGCGGGCAACGCCCGTCTCAAGGGACAGCTCACCCGGCCAGAGCTGCTGCCCCACGCCGCCATTATCGGCGGCCCCCAGGGGAGTGGACGGCACACCCTGGCCACTCTGCTGGCTCAGGCCATGCTCTGCCAGCATCCGGAGCAGGCGCCCTGCGGACAGTGTCTCCCCTGCCGCCGGGTGGCGGAGGGCATCCACCCGGACGTCATCCCCGTCAGCCGGTTTCAATCGAAGGAGGAGCAGTCGAAGGACCTCTCCGTGGGCACCGTCCGGCTGCTCCGGGCAGACGCCTATGTCCGCCCCAACCAGGCGGAGCGGAAGATCTATCTCATCGACCGGGCGGACTCCATGAACGTCAGCGCCCAAAACGCCTTGCTGAAGGTGCTGGAGGACGGGCCGGCGTATGCCGTCTTTTTCCTCATTGCCGAAAATCCCATGACGCTCCTCCAGACCATCCGCTCCCGGTGCGCCTTGTACGAGCTGGGGCCGGTCTCCCCGGAGGAGGCCCTTCCCGTGCTGAGAGGCCGTTTTCCCGGCCGTTCTGACGGGGAGCTGACCCAGGCCGTTCAATCCGCCCACGGGCTCATCGGCGGGGCTGTGGCCCTGCTGGAGGGGAACGGACAGCAGGAGCCGCCGGAGGTCTCCAAAAGCCTGGACGCTCTGACCTCCGCCCTCTCCCGGCGATCTGAGCTGGCCTTAATGGAGTGGTCCGTCCAAATTCAGAACGACAAATGGGGCCGGGACCAGCTCTCCGCCCTCTATCGTGGGATCGTCAACCGGGCCAGAAACGCCCTCACCGGCGACCCGGAGGGGTCCGATTGGCGGCAAGTCCTCTCCCCCGCTCAGCTTCTGGCCCTGACCGATCTGGCCAGAGAGGGAGAATCCGCCATGGAGCGCAACGTCTCCCCCGCCCACAGCGCCGGGTGGTTCGCCGTATCCGCCTGGAAGCTCGTGTCCGCATCTTAAAATGCACCTTCGGGCGGCTGTGCCGCCCTGTGATACAGGAGGAAATCCCAGTGACAGAGATTATCAGCATCCGCTTTAAGAGCGGAGGCAAGGACTATTATTTTAACCCCAACGGCTTACAGGTGAAGGAGGGCCAGGAGGTCATCATCGAAACCTCCAAGGGCATGGAGTGCGCCACCTGCGTCAAGGGCAACCGCATGATCAATGAGGAGGAACTGATCTCTCCCCTCCGGCCCGTGGTGCGCATCGCTACCCCCAACGATCTCCGACAGCTGGAGGAAAATCGGAAAAAGGAGGCCAGGGCCTTCCAGATCTGCCAGCAGAAGATTGCTGAGCACGGGCTGGAGATGAAGCTCATCGAGGTGGAATACAGCTTCGACGGCAGCAAAATTTTGTTCTTCTTCACCGCCGACGGACGGGTGGACTTCCGGGCGCTGGTAAAGGATCTGGCCTCCGTGTTCCGCACCCGCATCGAGCTGCGGCAGATCGGCGTCCGGGACGAGGCGAAAATGCTGGGAGGACTTGGCGTCTGCGGACGGGCCTACTGCTGCTCCACCTTCCTCAACGACTTCCACCCCGTCTCCATCAAGATGGCCAAGACCCAAAACCTCTCCCTTAACCCCACCAAGATCTCCGGGGCCTGCGGACGGCTGATGTGCTGCCTGAAATATGAGCAGGACGCCTATCAGGACCTCATCAAGCGCGCCCCCAAGCAGGACTCCCTGGTGGAGACCCCCGACGGGGTGGGAACGGTCTGTCAGGTCAATCTCCTCCGGGAGACTAGCAAGGTCATGCTGGACAGCGACCCGGACAGCCCTCAGGTCTATCCCAACAGCGAGCTGACGGTGGTACGCAGCGGCAAGGGACGCCGTCCCGCCGGCTACGAAAAGCCGGAGGAGGACGAGGTCAAGCCCCAGCAGCGCCGGGAGCGGCCCGTTCCCCCCAGAGAGCGGGAAAATTCCGCGCCCAAAGAGCCGTCCGGGACCTCTGACCGCCGCCCCGCCCGCAGCTCCTATCAGAAGCAGCCCCAGGAGGACAGTCCTTCCCCCGCTCCGGAGCAGGATGAGCCCCGGCGCAGCCGTCCCCATTACCGGAGACACCGTTCCCACAACAAGAGTGGACAGAGCGGCAGCGAGGCATAAAATCCTATACAGCAAAAACAGAGGCAGACCCACAAAAGGTCTGCCTCCGCTCTGTTTTTTATCACTTATTGTAGGCCACCACAATACGCCGGTTCGGCTCGGTGCCGGTGGAGTAGGTGGAGATATTAGGGTGATAGTCCTGAAGCTCCGCGTGGATGACGTGGCGCTCATAGGCGTTCATGGGCTCCAGCATCATGTTCCGACGGTACTTGACCGCCTTACCCGCCGTCTTGCGGGCTAGGCGCTGGAGCGATTCCTCCCGTTTGGCCCGGTAGTTCTCGCAGTCCACATGGACCCGGATGCGGCGGTTCTGGCCGTGGTTCATGGCGTAGTTGGTCAGCTGCTGAATGGCGTCCAGCGTCTCGCCCCGGCGGCCGATGAGCGCGCCCAGGTCCTCGCCCTCCAGATTCACCTCATAAATGCCGTCCTCGTTGATACGGACGGCGGGAGTGGCCTCTACGTCCAGATGCTCCATCAGTCCGGTGAGGAAGGTCACGATGTCCTCTGTCCGGTCTGCGGCGGGGGCGGCGGGCTCCTTTACCGGAGCCTCGGCGACAGGCGCCGCCTTGGGCGCCTCCGGCTTTTTGGGCTGCTCCTTTTTCTTCGGCTTAGGCTGCTGTCCGGCGGGCCGCTGATTGGCGGGCTTTTTCTGGCTGGGGGCGGCGGTCGGCTTTTCCTCCGGGGCCTTTTCAGGCTGCACAGGGGCGGCCGCGGGAGCCACAGGCTCCGGCTCCTTCACCGGGGCCGGGTTGGGCACCTCATAGCTCACCCGCACCTTGGCAGGGCAGCTCCCGATGCCCAGGAAGCCGGTCTTTGCCCGGTTGATAACCTCCACAGAGACGTCGTCCCGGTCCATGCCCAGCTGCTTGAGCGCTGCTGCTATGGCCAGATCCTCCGTCTTACCGGTGGTCTCGATATATTTGGTCATGGATGTTCAGCTCCCTTATTTTCTCAGATATTCTTCGTGTCCTCAGAACGCTCCGTCACCTGATCGGCGCTCTCCTCTGCGGCGTTGGCTCCGGCTTCATCCTTCGTCAGCTCCTCCGGGGCGTCCTTCAGTCTGCCCCGCTTGGCGAGCATACGCTCCAAAGCCTCCTCGTCCAGCACATCCTGGGGATCACGGTAGGGAGTGGTGGGGTAGCGATCCGGATCATAGGCGCGGCCCCTGGCGTACCGGCGAATACCGATTTGGCCCGCGTTGCTGTCCCGGCTGGCCTTTTCCACCTTTTTCTGGGCCTGACGCACCGCCTTCTTGCCGCCCTTTTTCTTCATTTCCTCTTCTACGGCGGCGCGGCGGGCGGCGATCTCTGCCTTCTTGTTCTTTTCCTGGCTCCGGCGCTCTTCCATCCGGGCCTGACGCTCCAGCCGTTCCTTTTCAAACTTCTTGTTGATGAACTTGGCGAAGATCATGTCCTGCAGGATGCTGAAAATGGTGCTGCAGGCCATATAGACGCACATACCGGCGGGCATGATGTAGCCGAACCACAGATACATCAGGGGCATCAGATACATCATCATCTTGCTGCTGCCGGCAGCGGCGTTGGAGGCATCGTCCTTCTTGTCATCGTCCTGCTTCTTCACCTGGTTGGACTTCATGGAGTAGCGGGAATAGAAGAAGTTGAGAATGACAATCAGAATGGGAATCAGGGCCAGGCCGATGTTGTTCCAGTTTACGGCGTCCCAGTTCCAGAACTGCCAGTCGGGAACCTCGCCCAGATTGATGCCCAGGAAATTAAAGCTCATGGTCTGGAGCTGGCTGGCGGCGTCTCCCAGAGCCTCAGCGACGGCGTTATACAGACTGCTGTCCTTGCTGATCAGGTCCATAATATAGATTTCCTGATAGGCAGCCTGGGTGCTTTCAAAGGTGTGTCCCAGCCCCTCCAGGGTTTCTACCACGGTGGTGATCTGATCCTCTGTCAGACAGAGCATATACAGCATGGGCCGACGGATAACATAGTACAGGGCCATCAGCACAGGGAGGGGGAGCAGCGACCAGAGGCAGCCGCTCAGGGGATTGACCTTTTCCTCCTCGTAGAGCTTTTGGACCTCCATGTTATAACGCTGCTGGTCCTTGCCGTACTGCTTTTGCAGACGCTGCATCTCCTCGCTCATGGCGTTCATCCGCATCATGCTCTGTTTACTCATATAGGACAAAGGAAACAGAACCACCTTGGTCAGCAGGGTAAAGATGGCCAGAGACAGTGCATAGCTGCTGGTAAAGTTGTAGATCCACAGCAGTATCCTGCCGAAGAACTGTAAAATTGCGGTAATCAAGTATGTGTCCTCCTAGGTCGATTGTCGGAAGGAATACAGAGCGCCCCAACGATTATGGCACCGGGTCATACTCGATGGACTTCTGCCGGTGGAAGGGGTGGCATTTGGAGAGACGTTTTGCCGCCAACAGACTGCCTTTGGCCGGGCCGTACTTTTTCACCGCCTGACGGGCATATTCCGAGCAGGTGGGGATAAAACGGCAGGAGGGAGGCGTCAGGGGAGAGATATGAGTCTGATAAAACCGGATGAGCCACAGCATCACGCGTTTGATTCAATTTTTCATGCTTCCGACC
>JAJBTD010000148.1 GCA_020861055.1 Clostridiales bacterium
CCGCCCCCCTGGGTGAACACCCGATGGGCCAACCGGGTGAAGGACAGCACCTCGGCATACCGGGACGCCTCCGCCCCGCACCGGGCGCAGAGCAGCCGCTCCATCTCGTGAGAGAGCTGCTCCGGGGTCAGCAGCACCTGGGGGCGATACCGCCCCTGGCGGCGGATGGTGCGCATGATCTGTTCGGTTTTGCCGGTCTTTGCCCGGCCGAGAATGAGGTGGAGCATGGGGGCCTCCTGACGCAGTTCGCTTTCTGTTGCGTTCGATGATCGATTCCATTATAATGCCCCAGAGAAAAAGCCGCAAGCCCCGGCTGAACTCTGACATGTCAAAAACGGTATAATACAAAAAACGCATATCTGATATGTCAAATATACATTTTACATATTGCAAGCCCCGGACTATAATACCATCGTCCAAGAACCCGGAAAAGGTTCGAATCGGTAATAAATAGCGGTAGTCAGGAAACATCTGCCGCCTGTTGCCGTGGGGACGGAGGCCGGAGACGGGCAGAGCGGTCTCCGGACGAGCTTGCTTCGACACAGCCGGTCGGCCGGGTCGAAAAAAGGAGTGGTTTCATGAGAATTGGCAAGCAAAAGGTGGCGCTGATCTCCTGGCTTTTGATTCTGGCGGCTCTGCTGGTCGGCGTATTTCTCACCGGCTCCCTGGGCGGGGGCGAGACGGAGTCGGTGCAGGTGGCCATGAAGGACGCCGTGCTCCACGACGTCAACCGCATCAGCCTGTTCGGAATCAAGGATGTCAACCCCGGACTGATCTCCGCCTTTACGGTGACGGCGGTGCTGCTCATTCTGGCGGCGCTGCTCCGTATTTTTGTCATCCCCCGTTTTCAGATGATCCCCGGAAAGCTCCAGCTGCTGCTGGAGCAGCTGGTGGGGATGTTCGACGGGATGGCGAAGCGGAACAGCCCCTGGCGGAACGATGCGCTGGGCGCCTATCTGTTCGCGGCAGCCAGCTATATTTTTGTTGGCACCTGCTTTGAGCTGTTCGGCTTCCAGGCGGTCACCACCGAGGGCAGCTCCATCGCCCTTCCGGCGCCCCTCTCCGACATCAACGGGGCCATCGCCCTGGGCTGTCTGTCCTATCTGTTCATCATGTCCGGCGGCATCGCGGGCAACGGGATACGGGGCATCGGGCGGACGCTGAAGGAGTTCTCTCTCCCCATCTCCATGAGCTTCCGTCTCTTCGGCGCGCTGCTCAGCGGACTGCTGGTGACAGAGCTGGTGTACTACTATATCAACCTGAGCTTTGTCCTGCCGGTGGTGGTGGGAGTGCTGTTCACTCTGCTCCACGCGCTCATCCAGAGCTATGTGCTCACCATGCTGACCGCCCTGTACTACGGCGAGGTATCCGAACCGGGGGCAAAAAAGGTCAAAAAGGAAAAGAAAAACCGTTCGGCTCAGGCCGCTGCATAATTGGGAGGTAACAACGATGAAAAAGATGAAGAAAAACCTTTCCGCCCTGCTGATCGCTCTGGTCGCCCTGCTGGTGCTGGCTATGCCCGCCTTTGCCGCAGAGGCCGGCGATCCCGCCGACGATCAGGACATCCAGACCGCCACAACAGAGGTGGCAGAGGACGAGGCATCCAGCGAGGACTCGGTCACCAGCATGAAGGCCATTTCCTCCGCGCTGGCCATTGGCCTGGCCGCCGTCGCCGGCTGCGCAGGCATGGCCGCCGTTTCCAGCAAGGCGGTGGAGAGCATCGCCCGCCAGCCGGAGGCCGAGGGCAAGATCCGGACCACCCTGATGCTGGGCCTGGTGTTCATCGAGACGGCGATCATCTACGCCCTGCTGGCGGTGATTCTGATCATCTTCGTCCTGTAAGGGCGGTGAGCGCAATGACTTTACCTCTGAATATTGACTGGCAGCAGATTTTACTGCATCTGTTCAACTTTGCGATCCTGGCGGGAGGGCTGTACTTTCTGCTCTACCACCCCGTTAAGAGCTTCATGGAACAGCGGGAGACCCACTATCGGGAGATGGAGCAAAACGCCCAGGACCGTCTGGAGCAGGCGGAGCGCCTGAAGGCGGAACGGGAGGAGCAGCTCCGGCATGTAGACCAGGAGATGGAACAGCACCGCGCCCAGGCAGCTCAGGCGGCGGAGCAGGAGGCCCAGCAGACCATCGCTCAGGCCCGGAAAAAGGCGGAGCAGCTGATGGAGAAGGCAAGGGCCAACACGGAGCGGGAGCACGAGAAGATGCTCCAGTCCGCCCGGCAGGAGATGACCGATCTGGCAGTGACCGCCACGGAAAAGCTGCTGCTGCAATCGGAAAGCGACCCTTATGACCAGTTTTTAGACCTTGTCGAAGGGAAGGAAACCCATGAAAATGCGTGAGAAACCGCCTTTCAGGGCGATCCTCCGGAGCAGCGCCGCTCCCAGCGGGGCGCAGCTGGACCGGCTGACCGCCTTTGTCCGCCGGAAATATGGGGAAGATTACACCCTGGAGTGGCAGGAGGATGTGTCTGTCGAATACGGCTTCCAGCTGATCGCAGGCGGCGATATCTATGACTGGACAGCGGAGGGCCGTCTCCGGCAGCTGAGAGAGGAGCTGGAGGAGGTCAGGACCGACTCCGCCGACAGCAGCCGTTTCATCCCCCTGATGAGGGAGGCGGTGGAGCGCTGGACTCCCCAGGCGGAGCCGGAGGAGATCGGCGAGGTCCTCACCGTGGGCGACGAGATCGCCACCGTCCGGGGCCTGGAGCACGCCACCTACGGCGAGATCCTGGTCTTTTCCTCCGGCGTCAAGGGCATGGTCCAGGACCTGCGCCGGGACGAGGTGGGCTGCATTATTTTTGGAGACGACTCCGAGATCGCCCAGGGCAGCTATGTCCGGCGCACGGGCAAGACCGCCGGTACGCCGGTGGGCGAAGGATTTCTCGGCCGGGTGGTGGACGCATTGGGCGCCCCCATCGACGGCCTGGGGGACATCCAGGCCGAGGGCTACCGGCCCATCGAGGCTCCCGCCCCCGGCATCATCGAGCGTCAGTCGGTGGACACCCCCATGGAGACCGGCCTACTGGCCATCGACTCCATGTTTCCCATCGGCCGGGGTCAGCGGGAGCTGATCATCGGCGACCGCCAGACCGGCAAGACCGCCATCGCCCTGGACACCATTCTCAACCAGAAGGGGAAGAATGTGGTCTGCATCTATGTGGCCATCGGCCAGAAGGCCAGCTCGGTGGCAAAGCTGGCGGAGACCCTGCGGCGGCGTGGCGCGATGGACTACACCATCATCGTCAACGCCTCCGCCAGCGCGTCCGCCTCTCTCCAGTATATCGCCCCCTACGCCGGGTGCGCTCTGGGGGAGTACTTTATGTACCAGGGCCGGGACGTGCTCATCGTCTATGACGACCTCTCCAAGCACGCCATCGCCTACCGCGCCCTGAGCCTGCTGCTGGAGCGCTCTCCCGGCCGGGAGGCCTATCCCGGCGACGTGTTCTATCTCCACTCCCGTCTGCTGGAGCGGGCCGCCCATCTGTCCGACGAGCTGGGCGGCGGCAGCATGACCGCTCTGCCCATCGTGGAGACCCAGGCGGGAGACGTTTCCGCCTATATCCCCACCAATATCATCTCCATCACCGACGGGCAGATCTTCCTGGAGAGCGACCTGTTCTTCTCCGGCCAGCGGCCCGCCGTCAACGTGGGTCTGTCCGTCTCCCGTGTGGGCGGCGACGCCCAGACGAAGGCGATGAAGCAGGCCGCCGGAGCCATCCGCCTCGATCTGGCCCAGTACCGGGAGATGGAGGTCTTTACCCAGTTCTCCAGCGACCTGGACGAGACGACCCGGCAGCAGCTGGTCTACGGCCAGGGCCTGATGCGGCTGCTGCGGCAGAATCAGTACCGCCCTCTCAAGCAGCACGAACAGGTCATCCTGCTGGTGACCGCCCTGTGTCACGTCATGCAGGAGCTGACCCCCGCCCAGGTGGAGCGGTTCAAGGGCGCTCTGCTGGCCGACATAGAGGCTATGGACGGGGAGCTGTGCGGCCGGATCGACGCCACCGGGCGGCTGACGCCGGAGGACCGAAAGCGCATCCTGGAGCTGGCCCGCGACTGTCTGGCCCGGTTCCTGGCGGGCAGAACGGCTGGTGATTGAGTATGCCCAGCGCCAGAGAGATCAAAAATCACATGGAGAGTGTGAAGAACACCCGGAAGATCACCAACGCCATGTATCTCATCGCCTCCACCAAGCTGCGCAAGGCGAAGGCGGAGCTTGACCGCACCCGCCCCTATTTTGAGGCCATACGGACGGAGATCAAGCGCATTTTCCGGACGGTAGACGACATCGATAGCCCCTACTTTTACCCCACAGACCCGGAAGACCACCTGGATGAGGGGACCTATGGCTGCCTGGTCATCACGGCGGACAAGGGGCTGGCCGGGGCATACAATCAGAACGTCCTCAAGCAGACCCAAAAGCTGCTGAGCGGTCACCCGGACACGGAGCTGTTCGTGGTGGGGGAGAGCGGCCGCCGGTTCTGTGTGCGCCGCAACATCCCCATCGAGCGCAGCTTCCGCTATACCGCCCAGAATCCCACCATGGATCGGGCCAGGGAGATCAGTCGGGTGCTCATGGAGCGCTACGAGTCCGGCCACCTGAAGAAGATTTTTATCATCTACACCGACATGGAGAGCAGCCTGAAATCCGAGGCCATCATCAACCGGCTGCTCCCCTTCCACCGGAGCTATTTTGTCACGGGCACAGCGGAGAAAAAGGTCTCCCAGCCCTTTGAGTTTATCCCCTCGGCGGAGGAGGTGCTCCGGCGGGAGGTGTACAGCTATGTCTCCGGCTATATCTACAGCGCGCTGGTGGACAGCTTTTGCAGCGAGCAGAACGCCCGCATGACCGCCATGGACGCCGCCAACCAGAATGCGGAGAAGCTGCTGGGGGAGCTTTCCCTCCAGTATAACCGGGTCCGCCAGGCGGCCATCACCCAGGAGATCACCGAGGTCTCCGCAGGCGCCCTGGCCCAGCGGCGGAAACGCAGGAAGGAAGTGGAGACATCATGAAAGTCGGAACCATCGTACAGATCTCCGGCCCGGTCATCGATGTGGAATTTGAGCGGGGGAGCCTTCCCCGCATCCGGGAGTCTCTGAAAGTATCGATCCACGGAGAGCAGCAGGTCATGGAGGTGGCCCACCATGTGGGAAACGACACCGTCCGCTGCATTATGCTCTCCGGCAGCGAGGGCCTGGCCCGTGGGATGGCGGTCTCTGCCCCCGGCAACAGCATTCAGGTGCCCGTGGGCGAGGCCACTCTGGGCCGGATGTTCAACGTCCTGGGCCAGCCCATCGACGGGGGAGCGCCGGTGCCGGACACCGTCCCCCGCCGGAGCATCTACCAGAAGGCCCCCAGCTTTGACGAGCAGCAGCCGGTGACCCAGATCCTGGAGACGGGCAGCAAGGGCATCGAGCTGCTGGAGCCGTACCCCAAGGGGGGGCAAGATCGGCCTCTTCGGCGGCGCGGGAGTGGGCAAAACGGTGCTCATCCAGGAGCTGATCCACAACGTGGCCATGGAGCACGGCGGCTATTCCATCTTTACCGGCGTGGGAGAGCGGAGCCGGGAGGGCAACGACCTGTGGAAAGAGATGCGGGAGAGCGGCGTCTCGGAAAAGACCGCCCTGGTCTTTGGCCAGATGAACGAGTCCCCCGGCGTCCGTATGCGGGTGGCCCTGTCCGGGCTGACCATGGCGGAGTATTTCCGGGACCAGGAGCACCGGGACGTGCTGCTGTTTATCGACAACATCTTCCGCTTTGTCCAGGCGGGCAGCGAGGTCTCCACCCTGCTGGGGCGGATGCCCTCCGCCGTGGGCTATCAGCCCACCCTGGCCAACGAGATGGGGGAGCTTCAGGAGCGGATTACCTCCACCAAGAGCGGCTCCGTCACCTCCGTCCAGGCGGTCTACGTCCCGGCGGACGATTTGACCGACCCGGCCACCTCCACCACCTTCGCCCACCTGGACGCCACCACCGTCCTGAGCCGGAAAATCGCGGAACAGGGCCTCTACCCCGCCGTAGACCCCCTGGAGTCCGCCTCCCGTATCCTGGAGCCGGATATCGTGGGGGAGGAGCATTACACCATCGCCCGCCGGGTGCAGGAGATCCTGCAAAAGTACAGCGAACTCCAGGACATCATCGCCATCCTGGGCATGGAGGAGTTGAGCGACGAGGACCGGATGACCGTCAGCCGGGCCAGAAAGCTCCAGCGGTTCCTCTCCCAGCCCACCCATGTGGCGGAGAAGTTCACCAACATCCCCGGCGTCTACGTCCCCCTGTCGGAGACGCTTCGGGGCTTCAAGGCCATCGTAGACGGAGAGATGGATTCCTATCCCGAAGCCGCCTTCTACAATGTGGGCACCCTGGACGACGTGATCGCCAAGGCGGAAAAGGGCAAGGCGGGTGAGGCGTGATGGAGCTCTTCACAGTGCACATCTTCTCCTCCGACCACCCGGTCTATGAGGGCCCCTGCCTCTCCCTGACCGTCCCCATCGGGGACGGCCTGTACGGTATCCTGGCCCATCACAGCAATATGATCGCCGCGGTGATCCCCGGAGAGATGACCATCCGCGTCCCGGATCGGGAGCCGGCGACAATCGCCGTGTCCGACGGGCTGGTCAAGGTGGAGGACAATGAGGTGATGCTCCTGGTGGAGTCCGCCGAGCGCCCGGAGGACATCGACCTCCACCGCTCGGAGCTGCGGGCCGCCCAGGCGCGGGAAAAGCTGCTCCAAAAGTCCAGCATCCAGGAGCACCGGTTGGCCGAGGCGACCCTGGCCCGTGCCATGAACCGTCTGCGTGTGAAGCACCGCTACAGCGGACTGTGATCGGGCCGTACCCTCCGTCCCGTCGCGCCAAAGCCCCTGCCGCAGCTGCGGCGGGGGCTTTGGCAACTTTTTCGCCCTAAAACCCCGTACCTTAAAATTTTTTAGGGTTAAATTTATAATTTTGCGCTATTTCGTTCATATTCTGGACACAACCTTTGCGTATCCTTTGAGTCAGAAAACAGGCGGGCCGGAGGGTCTCCGGCAACCGTAAAAGGAGCGTTTATACCATGGGCTACAATATGTATGACAAGGATTACGGCAGTGGGTTTACCCCGGAAAACGACAACCGTCCCCCGGAGGAGCGTCCGGGCTATCATCCCCCGGAGCAGACGGAGCAGGCGCAGGCCGCTCCCGCCGCCCAGACCGGGGAACCTGCTCAGCAGGCGGAGGCCGCTCAGGCCGCACAGACTGCCCAGACCGCTCAGACCGCTCAAACCGCCCAGAGCGCCCAGCCCACCCAGACGGCGGCCCAGCAGCCGGTGGTGAACGGGGAGTATCATTACAGCTACGGCTTCCAGCGGGCGGACAGCGCTGACGCCGCCGGGACAGGCAGCGCACAGCCCGCCTCCGGCAACACCTACGGCGGCAGCTATCAGAGCTACGGCTCCGGCAGCAGCTACCAGACCGGCAACGTCTACGGCGGCAACTACGGGGCCTCCGCCAATGCCAGCTACGGCGGCGGGACCACCC
>JAJBTD010000221.1 GCA_020861055.1 Clostridiales bacterium
GTTTAATTTAAGAGCCGATACTAATGAAAAACGCATTTTCGTGTCACTGTTTAGGTTCGACCCGATGCTGATGAAAAGCATCACCCATGTTAACGGTAACCGTGATTCAACTTCATACGCGAATGAGGCCAGAATTTGCTCAATTCTGGCCTTTGTATATGAACCGGTTCGTGATGCCGTTTTTGAACTGGATAGCGGTGACTCTGCCGTTCGTGACTTCGATGTGGTCCAGCGTCTGCCTCAGAAAGCCTTGCGGAACTTCGGGGTCGATGTTGCGGACCACTTTTTCATAGTCCATCGTCCGGGAATTGAGAAGATTCTCGACCATAAGGAAATAGCTTGCTTTCTGGATCGTATCGTCCGTTGCCATTAGGGAGTCGGCGTCGTCCTTCGTCAGTTCCGCAAGGCGGGCCTCTGCCTTTTTCACATCAGCGAGTATCTTCTCACGTTCGAGCAGGTAGTCCTTTTCGGACATGGCAGAATCCCCGTAAAGGTAGAGAGCCTGGAGCCGTTTCAGAGCGGTTTCTCCACGGCGGCGTCGGTCGTTGAGCAGGGTTCGCTCATCAGCGCCTGGAGTCTCCTCTGATGGATGTGCAGACGGGCGGTATTCCAGACCGGTCTTTCCTTCTTTGAGGATGGCAAGGAGTTCATTCAGGCCGCTGCTTTCGATGTAGTCCACCTCGACAAAAGGATCGCCGACAAGGAGACGGTTCTGGAGAGTCTTGGCGTTCAGCCGCTTAGCGAGAGAATCCGTGACGCGGAGTATGTTCGCCAGATAGCTGAAGACGAACGGGCCGAGAGTGATGTCGCTCACGTATTTACTGGTACACTTCGCGGTATCGTTCCGCCTGTTCACACAGGAATATTGAGAAGGACGCCATCCGTTAGCTCTGCGGCGGTCAAGGTTTGCGGCCATATTTCCGCCACACAGCCCGCACCTGCAAAGTCCGCCGAAGATGTGGACATTCTTCTTGACATACGAGTCTCCCTGTTTCGAGACGCCGCGCCGATTGCGTTGGAGTACATACTGCATCCGGTCATATCGCACGTCATCAATGATGGCCGGGTGATGGTTCTCAATCTTAATCCACTCGGTTTCGTCGGTTTCACCGCGCACCCTTCCCCTCCGATGGCTGTTGTAAACATAGGTGCCTGTGCTGAATTTATTGGTGAGCAGGCCGTAAACGGTCGTGGCGGACCATGAGTTACCGGCCCTGGTCTTCAGACCGATCTCGTTGAAATGTCTGGAAACATAGAGGATGGACTGCTTTTCCTCGTAGAGATCATAGGCCAGGAGGATGAATTTTGCCTCATCCTGGTTGATAGAGAAGAGTTTTGTCTGCTTATCATAATCGTAGCCGTATGGGATGCGGCCACCGTTCCATTGACCGTTGTTTGCTCTGGAGAGCATGACGGCGGTTACACGTTCAGCAGTCATCTGGCGCTCCAACTCGGCGAAAACGAGGATGATCTTCAGCATGGCTTCGCCTATGGCGGAACTGGTGTCAAAGCGTTCGTTTTTCGAGATGAAGGTGACGCCGAGATCCTTCAGTTCGGAGTACATGGCCGTGAAGTCGAGAAGGTTCCGGGAAATGCGGTCAATCTTCCAGACGAGGAGATGGGAAAACTCGCCGGTGCGTAGCCGGGCCATCATGACCTGGTAAGCAGGGCGGTCCGTATTCTTCGCGGAAAATCCGGGGTCCTCGAAAACCTCATAGTCGTCGATGCTGAGAACCATGTTTGCATAGGCGATCAACTCGCGGCGCTGTACCTGGAGCGAGTCCTTATCAATCTGCATGGCGGTAGAGACGCGGATATAGATCGCCACTTTCTGTTTGAGTACGTCGGGCATTTTGTCTTACCTCCTGTCTTAATAAAATCGTACAGACTGTCGGCAGTAAATCCTACGGACTGTCTGTACGAATGTCTAACACTATACCATAACCATAACCAAAACCATAACATAACAATAAAAAGATTATAAATGCGCATCCGGAGCCTGCGCGTCACCCTTTGACGGCAGAGATAAAATCAGCTACGGCGGCTACGAAATCATCGGCATGGTCCAGCGTGTCCTGCATCCGGAAAAAGTAACTTCCGGTGTATTCATAGGGCGGCAGTTTGCAGCGATCCATATCGAGGTAGCTTCGCATGAAGTCAAAGAACGGGTCGGCCGATGATTTGTCTACGCCGTGCTTGCTGAGGAACTGCTTGACCCAGTAAGGCATGGAATATATGCCGGGATGCCCGTTCTGGATGGAGAGCGCGAATAAAGCATAATCGCCTCCGCCCAGAGAAAAGCGGAATGATAACTCGGCAGGTGACACTTGGACGTTGATACCATCGACGGTCGCGAGAGAATAAACGAACTCTGTTACCAGATCTGGATCAATGCCAGCAGCGTCGGCAAACACATTTATGAAGTCGAGTTCCGAGAGAGCGCGAGACTTGCTTCTGGCGGTCACTGGCGTATACACATTTCTCTCTATGGTTTCGGTTCTCGTAAGCAAGTGCGGAACAACGACTGTGGAGCCGTCCATCTGATAGATTTCCATTTCGGCCAGCGCAAGGTCGAAGGACATCGAGGCGTTGGAGCCGATGAAATCAGCCAGATCATGTACGTTAGAACGGATGCCGTCACCTACGATCATCAGCAGGACGTGCCCGGAAGAAAGATTATGGTTTATGGTGTCCGTGAAGCGCGATTCATCACAGAATCTCAGGTAGCCAAGTTCTGCCATCTTATCAATCAGCCGGAAGCCCTGGCCCGTTGTCCGGAAGAAATAGTCCAGAGAAATTTCGTCGAGGGCAGAGCAATCCCAGGTCTGAACCTCTTTTGCATAATCGATGATCTGGGCGACGACCGTTCGACGGGCCTCCTGGTTGCGGAACAGTTTGGTCTCCACGATCACGATACCACCGGCGGGAGAGACGAAAAGGCAGTCTATATAGCCGGAACGGTTCGCGGAGACCTCTCTGCCAATGCACACAAGATTATCATAGAGAGGACCGAAATCATCTGTAGGGAGCAGGAATGGGTTCGCCGCGAGGAGATCCTGGAGCCATAACTCGGTATAGCTCCCAGAGAGTAAATCCGTCCGGTCAATCCTGCTCGAATTGCCGCCGGGATCGACCAGAACAATAGGCCGCGCCCTCAAGATCTGTCTCCACAGATGTTGGGCCTGTTCTCCGGAAGGTACTTAGAGAGAACAGCTTGGACCACACGGCGGTCATCCGGAGAAGCGAGGGAGTACAGTTCTGCAAAGTCCTGTATTTCCTGCGGGAGTACGTCGAACTTTTCGCCGTTCAGTCCGAGGAGCCAGTCCACAGAGACGGAGAAGTATTCGGCGAGGCGGACGACATATTTGAGATCGGGGTCGCGGGCGCCGGAGAGGTAGCGAGACATGGTTGCCGGGGTGACGTTGACGTCCGCAGCCACGTCCTTAATAAGCCTGCCCCTGGCGTCTATGAGCGCCCTGAGATTATTCTGAAAAGCGGTAAAATCAATATCGGTCATGAAGATGCTCCTTTCCGTTTGGTTAAGCGGTTTTTCCAGTATAGTATATCCTCAGATTTTGAGAGTTGCAATAAAAAAACGAGGAAAATCCAAAAAATCTATTGACATTGACCGACTGGTCAAGTATAATAAAAATAAAGGTCAACCCTTGCACTACAGAAAGAGGTGAGCAGATGAAAACCAATGAAATTAGGGCGGCGCGTATCAGACTTGGTATCAGCAGCGCCGACATGGCACGAAGCCTGGGCGTTTCTGATGAAGCATACCGCCGGAAGGAACGAGGCGACACAAGGATCAAGGCTGATGATGTACCGATCATTGCCGAGAAGCTGCAACTGACGCCTCAGCAGGTCAATGACTTTATTTTTGATGGTAAGTTACCAATCGGTTAATTCAAAGGTCGGTGCTGGTATTTCTATTTTTTTGTCCGAAAGTTACCAACCGGTCAAGTCAAATTGATTATGTGGTAATTATAGGCGAAGCGGAGGTGAGAATAAATGGCTCGTGGAGCAACAAAAGCCAGCGGCAATGTATGGTATGAAGCCCGAATGGAGGCCGCAAAGACGGACCAGAGGCTCCTCAGCAGAGAGGGCGCGGCGGAAAGAGCCAACATGTCCGTTGATGCCATGTTTATCGCTTAATATCCAAATCGCACGAATGGTAAACTACACTGGATGTTCAAGACCGGCGGGGTTCTCAGCCCCGCCGGTCTATTTGCCCACTTTTTTATTGACCTTTGTGCTGACGCTCTTTCCTCTGCCCCGAAAAACAGGTATAATGGAAAACAGAGTGATTTTCATCTTCCCTTCATGTTGGGATGATATCATAGCATGGAACCGGCCTGCGCCGGGTAAATCGACCGTAAAAGGAGGTACATCCATGCGGATACTGGTGGTAGAGGACGAGCCGAAGCTCAACGAGCTGATCGTCAAACGGCTCCAAATGGAGCATTACAGTGTAGACGCCTGCTTGAACGGCAGGGAGGCCATGGACTACCTGGCCTGTGCGGAGTATGACGCCGTGGTACTGGACATCATGCTCCCTGGCGCCAATGGCTTTGAGGTGCTGAAAAGCATCCGGGCAAGACAGGACCGCACCCCGGTTCTGTTTCTTACCGCTTTAGACACTATCGACGATCGGGTGGCGGGGCTGGACGCCGGGGCGGACGACTACTTGGTTAAGCCCTTCGCATTTGACGAACTGCTGGCCCGGCTCCGGGTGATGATCCGCCGGAGTGGGGGCCATGTGAGCAATGTGTTCACCCTGGCGGACCTGACGGTGGACTGCGACGCCCGCCAGGTCACTCGTGGCGGGGAGAACATTCCGCTCTCCAGCCGGGAGTTTGCCATTCTGGAGTATCTCATCCGCAACGCCGGAAAGGTGCTCTCCCGGGACAAGATCGGTCTCCATGTGTGGAACTACGACTATGAGGGGGGCTCCAACATTGTGGACGTGTACATCCGTTACCTGCGGAAAAAGCTGGACGAGGGCCACGCTCCCAAGCTGATCCACACCGTCCGGGGAGCGGGCTATGTGCTGAGGGCGGACGAATGAAACGGCTATCCATCAAATTGCGGGTGACGCTGTGGATCACGGCGCTGATGGTGCTGGTGGCCGCCGCCGCCCTGGCCCTGCTGTTCGTGGTGGGTCGGGAGATGATGGCCCAATCCCTCCGGGAGACGCTGATGGAAGCGGTGGAGGAAAACGGCGCTGCCCTCGCTGCCATAGAGGGAGAGCTGGACACCGGCGACGTAGACTCCTTTGATCGAGGGGTCTACCTCATGGTTTACGACGGAGAGGGCTACCCCATCCACGGTCGGATGCCTCTGGGCTATGCCGACGAGCTTGCCTTCCGGGACGGGGTACTGCAACGGGTGGACGAGTGGTATCTCTATGACACCCTGTTTGAGGTGGATGGCTTTGGACAGGTCTGGGTGCGGGGCGTCATCTCCGGAGAGGAAGCGGAGGCCACCGTCAACGCCCTGTTCCGCATCGCCCTGATCGCCTTACCTGGGTTGGTGCTGTTGGCGGCAATCGGCGGCTACCTCATCACCGTTCGGGCCTTCCGCCCGGTGCGGCAGATCGCAGAGACGGCCCGGCAGATCAGCAGCGGAGATGATTTGACCCGGCGCATCGGTCTGGGCGATGGCCGGGATGAGATATACACTCTGGCTGCCGCTTTTGACCACATGTTTGACCGGCTCCAGGCCTCCTTTGAACGGGAGCGGCAGTTCACCTCCGACGTGGCCCACGAGCTGCGGACTCCGGTGGCGGTCATTATCTCTCAGTGTGAGCTGGCCCTGGAGAGCAACCAGACTCCAGAGGAACAGCAGGAGGCACTGGAGACTGTCCTGGAGCGGGCAAGGCGGATGTCTTCCCTCATCGCCCAGCTGCTGACCATGGCCCGTGCGGATCAGGGAAGGCTGAAACTGAATCTGGAGGAGCTGAATCTGAGTGAGCTGACCCAGATGGCGGTGGAGGAACTGACTCCTCAGGCGGAGGGGAAGGAAATCAGCATAATCACAGATATCCAGCCAAATCTGCATCTCCAGGGAGACGAGACAATGCTCCTCCGAATGCTGCTCAACCTGATGGAGAACGGCATCCGATACGGCAGGGAGGGGGGCCACCTGTGGGTGGGCCTTGCCCGTCAGGGGGAGAAACTGGTGGGAACTGTCCGGGATGACGGCATCGGCATTTCTCCGGAGCAGCTGCCCCATATCTGGGAGCGCTTCTACCAGGCGGACCCCGCTCGGAGCGGCAGTCGGGAGGGCGCAGGGCTGGGCCTGCCCATGGCCCGGTATATCGCCCAGGCCCACGGGGGCGCTGTCTCCGCCGAGAGCGTAGAGGGGGTGGGGAGCGTATTCACCTTCCGTCTCCCGGAGAATCCCTCAAATATTTTTGAAAAAAGGTGAAAAACCTCTGTCCTTTCATCTTTCCTTAATCTGGCGTGGCTATAATAAGGCCATAACAACCGAACAATAAAAAATCCAACGGTTGCAGAAAGGATGGTATCCCATGACACACAACGAGAAAGTCCTCTCCCTAATCCTGGCTCTGGCGCTCATGATCGCCCTGTTCGCAGGCTGCAGCGCCGCCTCTGCCAGCTCGGAAGATCTGGTGACCCCTAAGGCCACTGCCAAGACCACCAGTGCCGAGGACACCTCCGACACCGCTGAAGACGTATCTGCCAGCCAGACCGCCACCACCGTCACCACTGAGGCCGATTCTGACCTTATCGGAGAGACCGCAGCCAAGGAGATCGCCCTGGCTGACGCCGGATTTGAGGAGGACTGGGTCTCCGATATCTGGGTGAAGCTGGACACCGACGACGATACCGGCATTCAGGAGTACGAGGTGGAGTTCCGTGAGAGCAGAATCGAGTACGACTACGAGATTAATGCCACCACCGGAGCCATTATCTCCAAGAGCACGGAGCTGGTAGACGATGACACCGCCAGCATCGACACCTCCGGCCTTATCGGAGAGGATGCGGGAAAAGCAGCGGCCCTGACCGGCGCAGGGTTGGCGGCGAGTGAAGGCACCGGCCTCCGGGTGCAGCTGGACGTAGAGGACGGCGTGACCATCTACGAGGTGGAGTTCTATCAGGGCGGAAATGAGTATGATTACGACGTGAACGCCGCTACCGGCGCTATCATATCCAAAAGCGTGGAACCGGATGACCACGCACAGTCCACCGGCAGCACGGGCGGCACCGCCGATGCCTCCGGTTTGATTGGAAAGACCGCCGCCCAGGAGATCGCTCTGGAGGCTGCGGGCCTCGCGGAGAGCGAAGTCACTGGACTGACGGTCAAGCAGGATAAGGAGGACGGTATCACCGTCTATGAGGTGGAGTTCCGGAACGGAACGACCGAATATGACTACGAGATCAATGCCGCTACCGGCACAATCCTGGCCCAGAGCGTGGAGTCCAAGGATTCTGGCACCCAGAGCGGCAGCGTCATCAGCGAGACCGCTGCCAAGGAGGCCGCCT
>JAJBTD010000001.1 GCA_020861055.1 Clostridiales bacterium
ATGGACACAGGCACGGCTGGCTGCCGTGCCTATGTCCGTAACTTTATTGTAGGAGCGTGTGATAAAAGCAGGAACCAGTGTCTGCTTGTTTCCTGAGGGTGGCTGGAATAACTCGGAGAATCTTCCGATACATCTGCTGTTTTCGGGCGTATACCAGGTTGCCCAAAGGACCGGCGTGCAGATCGTACCAGTGTGCACCTTTTGCGAGCACGGCGGGGACACCATCTATTTCAACGCCGCGCTGCCCATCAGCGCCCGTGGCCGGGAGAAGGAGGATGTTCTGGAGGAACTGCGGGACAGTCTGGCCACCATGGTATGGCTGTCCGTAGAGCGGCACTCCACGCCACTGAACCGTGCGGAGCTGACCGGTGATATCCACGAGCGGTTCATGTGGGAGCGCTGCCGGGAGTATCAACGGGTCAAATGGTATGAGGACGTATGGGAGGAGGAGCTGACCATATACCGGGATAAGCGCCACCCAACGCCACAGATGGTCCGGGCCACCCTGAAAGACGTGAAAATCACGAAGGAGAACGCATACATCATGGCCCCTATCCTGGCCAGGATAGAGGAGGACGAGCGCTATGACTTCAAGCGGTTCATGCACGAGAACTGGAATAGGAGTCCGACATGAGCCGGGGAGAAAGCATAGATGAGACAGAGGACCACGTTAGACCGCCAAAGGCAGGGAAAAAGAATCACTGACCTTCCCCTGGTCAGTCATGTTAAAGACTGCCTTTATCCCCTGCTGATGCCCATGACAAAAACAAAGGTCACCTGCCGCCTGGATATAAAGAACCGCTATGCTGCCGTACCGGGCGACCCATCATCTTTGCCGCCAATCATTCCGCTTATCCAGACATACCGGTCATGCTTCGGGCCACCGGCCGGAGAAGCTATATATTCGCAGGAAAGCAGCATTTGTCCTGGATTGACTGGCTGTTCTTCGTTCTGATCGGCGTCATATGGGTGGACAGGGGAGATAAAGAGGACCGGAGCGCCTGCCGAGCCGCACTGCTGGATTATCTGTCGCGGGGCGAGTCCATTCTATGGTTCCCGGAGGGCACCTGGAATCTGACGGAGAGTCAGCTCATCATGCCGCTGCGTTGGGGAATCGTTGAAACGGCGCGCCTTGCCGGAGCGCAGATTATTCCGGTAGCACTGGAATACGATTGGGATGAAAATATATGCAAAATCAGATTTGGCGAGCCTCTCTACGGCGACGATCTGGAAGATAAGGCGGAAGGTATCCGCACCCTGCGGGACGCAATGGCGTCTCTCCGGTGGGAGCTGCTGACAGAATCTCCCCCTCTTGAGCGTAAGGCTGTCACCACCGAGATACTGTGCAGCATGAGTTGCCGGGCATTGGACGATTATCCTGCATTGAACTGGGAGTATGAGCAGATGTGCATATATCACCCAGAGACCAGCCCTGAGGAGGTCTATGCCTTCATGGACAGCCTGACGCCCCGCAGGGAGAATGCTTTTTTGTGGAGGAAGTAAGAGAGGAACACCGCGATTTTTGGTGCCTTATACATGAGAACCGGGATAAGAGGCAGGCGGACGAGGGAGGATTGTGATGCGGAATATTTTGATTTACGATTTGAACAAAAAGGACACAGAGCATTTCACCTCTGATTTTGGTCTTTTTCTGAGGAGAAAATTGGATAAGCCGTTCAAAGCATTGTGCAATATTTTTACTGGAGCTAATATTATCAGATGTCATTCTCAGAGGAGCCTGACAGATGAGGCATATTTTCAGAACCTCGACATAAGCAGAGTTCCTATTTCCTCCTACCAATTGAAGAAGGGCAAAAACAATATCGTTTTGGAACGCTATCCCCAGTTGGAGAGGGGAGAGTCATATATCTTTGTCTGCAATCATACCTGCCCGGAAGATATAGAAACGGTACTCAACGTGATAGACCGGAACGCCTGGCTGGTGCTTGGCTCGATAGAAACGTTGCATTATGATCCTGAGATGTATCTGCTGTGGCTGAATGGTATGATCCCCTTCGATATTCTGAATCAGGAAGAACGGAAGGCGCTGCTTTCCAAAATGGAGCGAGTGATAAAAAAGAACAGTATCCTGATCTTTCCGGAGGGGTCGCATAATTATCATCCCAACAAAATCGTCAATAACCTGTTTGACGGCCCGGTCAATCTGGCCCGAAAGACAGGAAAGGAGATTGTGCTCATAACACTGATCCGTGACGGCGAAAATCATGTTTCTTACATAGATGTTGGCAACCCGATCAATGTCTCTGGGCTGAAGATCAATATAAATGACTACTTCCCTGGGGCAGACCAGAATGAAAAATATCTGGTAAAGTCCATCTCCGCATATCTCCGTGACTGGATGGCAACGGCGGCATATCATATCATTGTCAGGCATTTTGATGTCATCCAGCGAGATGCTTATCCTGATATTGAAACGGAAATGAGAGAGGCAAATATCCGGGATGCATTTGCAAAGCTGAACTGGCGGCACGACGTCTTTGAGGCAGAATACCTGGTTAAACGGACCGAAGAGGACAAAGCATATGAGGAGGTCGTCAGAACGCTGAGCGGCCTCAGGCTGAGTATGAAGATGCTGAAATGCGCTCCGCTGGATAGCAAAGAATATGTGCAGAAACTGATCGATCTGCAAAACAAGGATGTCGCCGGTTCCATGCGTGCCCATTGGCTGAGTGAAAATGGGGGCACAGGGTAGGCACTAACCGAAAGGATTTTATCAGTTGTGGGGAGACAGATGTAAGAATTTTCGGGATGGTCTCGGATTCTACTGTATCGAATCAGCTGAGTTAATCTGTCCTGGTTGGCGGAAGATATCGACTCGTCATGCTTCGGTTACGTCAAGGAATCAATGCTGACCTTACTTTCCCAGCACGCCGTTTCTGCTCCTTTCTGTCTCTGTCCTCTGGCTCCAGCTTTTCATCTGCCTTTGCCACACTATCCCAATACAGTTGCGGAGAAAACTCCTCCGCCAGCTCACGCCGCAACTCCTGCTGTAGGATATCTGCCTGTTGCTCCCGGATAGTGCTGCGTGCTGCATCCACTTGCGCTTGGTATGATTTCGGTACAGTCGAAAGCACCCTGTTATATTCTGCTTCGGCGGAAAGGGCGGTTGCCTCTATATCTGACAGTGTTTCCGTTTTGCGTTCAAGCTCTGTAGCAGCTTCTGCCTGTGCTTTTGCCGCAACCCGGAGTGCATCCTCGTCGGCATAGCCCTGCTGCCGCATGACGCTGCGGACATACTCTGACCGCTGGGCGACCTGTCGCTGCTCGTGGTCAATTTGCCCCCTTAGCCTGCTGCGTTTTTGCCATTGCAGCGGGCCAGTTTCCTCCAATAGCTTCGTCAACGCCGCAATCGTTGCTGCGGCTTTTTCGTTCAATGCAAGTGCCGCATCCAAGATGTCCGTCAGGCTGCGGATGTCCGCCTCCTGCTGTCGGGATAATCGCTGTGCCGCCGAAAGGCTTTTCCCCAGTACCGATCCTTTGTATCCGCTATAGATCATCTGATTGCGCAGGTTTTCCAGTACAGATGCCGTAGTATGCACCTTTTTCTGTGCCGCCTGGGATATTGACCGATACAGATTGGCTGAACGGTTATATGCTGCGATGCCCGCATTGATGGATGATTTTTCCGTATGACAACCACGCTTTTTCATGTGGTGCGCCGATGGTCCTTCATGTACCCCTGGCATACGGTCGATTCCCTGATCGGCGTAGGAGCGGGCGTCGATTCTCTCATCTATGCCCAACTCTCGGAATTTCTGATTGGCCAGCTCTGCCCACGCCTGCCGCCACTCCGGGACACGTTTGGCGTCATTCCAGTACGCCGCCACGGGATTTTCCCTTCCGTGAGGAGTGGAGCGGGGCGCTCTGCTGATGCGCTGCTGATGGGTAAGGCCCTGTGCTGCTGCCTCCGATGGGGCGAGCCAGACCTGTTTTTTGTCCATTTGATAACGGTACAGCTTCTCCCACCCTTCAGTCTTCGCCAGCGAAAATTCCGAGGCCGTAAAGCCCTTTTGCTCCTTGCCCCGTCTGCAAAGATATTCCTTTTGGGTTTTAGCAGCCCATCTGCCGTGCTCATTGATGGGCCGGACGGTTAGCAGAATGTGGGCATGGGGGTTGATGTATTGATACTCTGTAGGGTCATTGGTAGGATTGCCGTTTTTATCTACTGGCCTGTGCAAGTCATCCGTCAGCACCGGGTTATGGATCGCGATGTCAGCACACATCCCCAGTTTGACAAAATTGTCCTGAACATATTCCTCCACCAATGCGGTCTGCTGCTCCAGAGATAACTCCCTGGGAAGAGCGACGATACATTCCCGGCACAGCCGGCTATCCGACGCCTTTTCGGACAGCTCGACAGCATTCCACAACGTTGTTCGGTCACGGTACTCAGGCGGCGCATGGTCTGGCAGGAGTATATTTTTGTAGACAATACCGCCCTTGCGGGTGTAGTCGTGCTCCACTCCATCCCACTGATTTTTGATTTTCTCCCCGCTGCGATAGGCGGCAGCAGCTACGGCGCTGCGACCCTCGCTGCGGGTGATGGCCTTGATTTGACAGACGTAGATAGCCATGGCAGTGCGCCTCCTTTTTGCGGCAACATGATCTGTAAATAGAGCGCTCAGGGAAATATTGCTGAATTTTACTTTTTAGTGATGTTTTGGAAACAGCTTGTCTCACATTCTGTTGAAATGTTGTGCTTACATAGATGCAGCATCTGCTGCTAAATCCTCTGTCAGGTCGCAGATTACGTCTCCTTTTACACCGATGGATGCCGCTGACCAGGGGAATCCGGAAGCCGCAGTAGGATAGATTCCGGCAGTGTGGTCTACAAAATAAGGAGCGAATGCGCTATTTTCCACCTGCTCATCGGTGAGGTTTCGGGTCAGCTGATGGACAATGGTTGCTACCATTTCCAGATGGCCCAGTTCTTCCGTACCGATATCAGTCAAAAGCCCTTTCAGCTCAGGATAGGGCATGGAGTACCGTTGACTGAGATAGCGCAGAGATGCGCTCAGCTCGCCGTCCGGTCCGCCATACTGACTGATAATGATAGAGGCTAGCTTTGGATTGCTGTTGCAAATTTTTACCGGATACTCCAGTTTTTTATCATAGATAAACATCACTCCGCCTCCTGCTGCTCGTTCCAGGGCCATGGGTTGCAGAGCCAGGTGTACTGCGCGTCAGCCGCAGCGCTGATCTGCTGGAGCGGACCGTACTGCTCCTCATAGCTCGCCTGAGTGCTTTTCGCCATGGCTGCATACTTTTGGAACATCTGGAATGCCTCCTGGTCGTCCTTGTGGGTATCCAGGTAGAGTCCCAGCTCAGTGACAACAAAGCAAAGTGCCTGAAGCTCAGAGAGGGGAGTTTTGGGAACTTCCGCCCCGTTTACCATCAGGTGAAAGGGAAGGTTCAGGCTGGGAAACAGGGTTCCCTGTGCCAGCGCCTCCTGTGCGTCGTATTTGGCCGAACTGGCCTGTTGAAAAGGGACATAGGGAACTGCTAATGGCGCGCAGGGAGGGAGCGTACCCTGCCCTCCGGAGCAGCATATCTGTCGTGCGCTTTCCTGATTCAAACAAAATTCCTCCTTTAACGTCTAACGTCCATTTAGGATTTCTCAAGCGGCATGCATTTCTGCCGCTCAGTTCATCCTATGCGCTGACTGGCAGATTGTGACGCAATGGGATATATTCAGCCAAATCGTGACCGGAAAAAGGGAACAAATCTTATCTGTCATGGACAGGAAACATCTGTTTGAGAGATTGACTTACCGATTCCCTTCGGCTATAATGAGACTAGAACAAACGATTCAGTAGGAAGAGATGAGTAAGAAGCTGTTTACCTTTGCCCGGTGGTCTCTGGGTGCGTGAACGGTAAGAGGAGGGAGATGTATTATGAAGGCGGATTTGATTGCAGCGATTATCTGGTTCGTAGCGGCGGTGGTGGCCCTGGTCTATGGGCTGGTGAGCGACCAGTGGGCCTATCTGCTGTTCGCCGTCATCTTCTGTGTGATCGGCGGGGGATATCGGGTGAAAAAGTATCTCGACGGCGACAAAAATGACGATGGCCAATCCTGATAAGAGGGGGAGCGCTGCCATGACGACCCGGGAAGAGGCCGTCCGCGCCTGCCTGGAGATGCCCTTTTCCTATGAAGACTACCCCTTCGACGACAAAAACTGGACGGTCATCCGTCATCTGGAAAACAAGAAGATTTTTGCCATGATCTTTCGGCGGGAGGACCGTATCTGGATCAATGTCAAGGCGGAGCCGGTCAGCGGGGACTTCTGGCGGCAAATCTATCCGGCGGTGGTCCCGGCCTATCACATGAACAAGCAGCACTGGATCAGCATTATCCTGGACGGCAGCATGGAGGAGGAGGACATCCTCCGGCTGATTCAGGACAGCTACGACCTGACGGCACCTAAGAAGAAGGGGAGAGGCCGCCCAGCCCTGGAAACCGAACAGGCGTAAACCCTCCGCACCTCCCATATACTTCCACCGGGAGGGATGGAGATGAGAAACGCAACCATAAGGCGGGCCGTCATCAGTCTGACCCTAGCGGCAGCCATGGTTTCCTTTACCCTTTGGTGCGGCCAAATGGAGGCAGCAGAGACCTTTTCGCCCCAACTGCGGGGGGAAGACACCCTGGTCATCGACCCGGGCCACGGCGGGGCGGACGGCGGGGCCGTCTCGGTCTCCGGGGTGGCGGAAAGCGAGATCAATCTGGCCATTGCCCTGAAATGCGACCAGATCGCCGGGCTGTTCGGCCAGCGGACCGTCCTGCTCCGGGACACAGAGGAATCTCTGGCGGACCCAGAGGCGGAGACGGTGCGGGAGCAGAAGCGCAGCGACATGGAAAACCGGGTGGCGGTCGTCAACACCACCTCCGACGCCCTGTTGCTGAGCATCCACCAGAACCAGTATACCGACTCTAAATACTCCGGCGCACAGGTCTTTTACCAGCCGGACGGGGAGAGCCAGGGCTGGGCGGAACAGACCCAGGCCCTCCTCCGGGAGTGCCTGGACAGCGACAACCGGCGACAGGCCAAGGAGATGCCCTCCGACCTCTATCTGATGAGCCACATCACCTGCCCGGCCATCCTGGCGGAGTGCGGCTTTCTCTCAAACCCGGAGGAGGACCACCGGCTTCAGGACGACGGCTATCAGACCCGGCTGGCGACGGTGCTCATAGGGGCCTGCCTGAGCTACTGGTACGGGAGCGGACAATGATTTGACACGGAGACGAGAATGAAAAGCAAGACGATTTTTTACTGTACGAGCTGCGGGAACGAGTTTCCCAAGTGGCAGGGGAGATGCCCCGGCTGCGGCAGCTGGAATACCATTGTGGAGCAGCCGACGGAGAGCCGGAGCAAAAACCCGGTGCCGTCCGTCTCCTCCGGTCGGCCGGTGGGCCGGGCTATGCCCTTATCCCAGGTGGAGATGGGGGAGGAGATCCGTTTCCGCACCGGCATGGGGGAGCTGGAC
>JAJBTD010000078.1 GCA_020861055.1 Clostridiales bacterium
GCCATGCGGGATTTGGAGATACGGGGGGCGGGCAACCTCCTGGGAGCGGAGCAGGCCGGTTTTATGATGTCGGTGGGCTACGATATGTACCTCAAGCTGCTGGAGGAGGCCGTTCTGGAGGAGCGGGGGGAGAACTCCACCCGCACGGAGGAGGTCACTGCCGACCTCACCGTCTCCGCCAACATTCCGGAATCCTACATTTCCTCCACCGAGGAGCGGATGGACTTCTACCGCCGCATCGCCCGCATCCGCACGGAGGGGGACGCCGACGACATGGTGGATGAGCTCATCGACCGCTACGGCGAGCCGCCCAGGGCGGTGAACAACCTGATCTCTGTGGCCCTGCTCCGGGCCGCCGCCTCTGAGGTGGGCTTTACCGACGTGAGCCAGAAGGGAAACGTGGTCAATTTTACGCTCCGGGAGGCAGACCTCCAGGGTGTGGCCCGGCTGTGCGCCATCCCCATCTTCAAGGGGAGACTGCTGTTCTCTCCGGGAGAGCGGATCGTCCTCTCTCTGCGGCTGCGGCCAGAGGAGAACGCCCTGGCCTGGTCTCAGCGACTGGTGAAAGAGTACGCCAATGTGCGGGAGATGGATCGCCCAACTGCGTGACAAAACGCCGCCGTCCGGGGGCAGAGCCTTTCGGACGGCGGCGTTTTCCCATCTGGGAGCATAGATATCTGTGCGGTTCGGAGCGCCTGATTTTCGGTGTAAGATCCTCATGGGGCGCTGCGGGCTATTCTTCGCCCTCCTCGATATAGCTGTAGAGGGTATATTTGGAAATTCCAAAGAACTGGCTGATCTTCGCCCCGGACTTGGTGATGAGCAGCGCTCCGGAGTTGTTCAGAAAACGGATGGCTTTTACCTTGTCTTCCTTGGTCATCAGGGGAACCGGCTTGCCCACCAGGGCCACAGATTGCTGAATGAGGCTGTCCAGCAGCTCATTGACATTGGTGGCGGGCTTGTCCGCCGGGGGCTGCTGTCCGACATCTTGGGAGGTCATAGAGTGAATCACATTTTCTGCCGCCATGAGTACAGTGACATCGGTATTCAGGGAGAGAATATAGTCCAGCTGATCGTCCGCGCCCCAGATGTAAAGGGTGCTGGATTTCAACACCTTGCCGTCGGCTGTTCGGGTGGTGAAGCCCAACTTGTCCGGAAGCTGGGAGCGGGTCTTTTTCCGGGCGGCAATGCCGACAGGGGAGGGGCCGTCCCCGGCAGAGCGGTGGGTAATGTGTCCATTTTCGATGTAGGCTACCACAGGATCACTTTCCCGGTCAGTCAGATCGTGGATGACCACCTCGGTATTGGGACCACATTGGGCGGCCAATCCGTGGGCGATCTGTTTGAGAAGTTCCAGCTGAGAAGCCATGAGATGCATCTTCTTTCTGCATAAGGCGTGTATATGACGCAGACTGATTTTCTGTCATCTATTCTAACAGATTTTCAGGAAATTGCAATGCGAAATGGGGACTCGGTTATTTTCCCTCCGGCAGTTGCAAACTGCCGGGAATCATGCTAGAATAGGAAAAAGCTTTTATGAAAGGGGAGATAGGGATGCTGTTAGTGGGAAATGGACGGGTGATCACCCGTGACCCGGACTGTCCATGGCTGGAGCTAGGGGGCGTGGCTGTGGAGAACGGCAGAATACGGGAGACCGGCCCCTGGCCCGATCTTCGGGACCGTTACCCGGACGCGGAGGTGCTGGACGCCCACGGAGGGGTCATTATGCCGGGGCTGATCAACACCCACGAGCATATCTACTCCGCCATGGCCCGCGGCCTTGCGGTCAGAGGCTATCACCCCAGAGGGTTTCTGGACATCCTGGAGGGGATGTGGTGGAACATCGACCGCCATCTGACTCTGGAGCAGACCCGGCTCTCCGCTATGACTACCCTGATCGACTGCGTAAAAAACGGCGTCACCACCGTCTTTGACCACCACGCCAGCTTCTTCTGTATCCCGGACAGCCTCTCCGCCATCGAGGAGGCGGCGCAGGCGGTGGGCATTCGCCGCTGCCTCTGCTATGAGGTCTCCGACCGGGACGGGAGGGAGAAAGCTCAGGAGGCGGTGCTGGAAAATGAACGGTTCATCCGCTATGCCCGGCAGGACGAGACGGGGATGGTGGCCGCTATGATGGGCCTCCACGCCTCCTTCACCCTTTCAGACGAGACGCTGGCTTTCGCCGCTGCTCACCGGCCGGAGGGAGTGGGATATCACATCCATGTGGCCGAGGGGGCCTACGATTTAGAACACTGTCAAAAAAACTACGGCAAACGGCTGGTGGAGCGGCTTCATGACATGGATATCCTTGGGCCCAAGACTCTGGCCGCCCACTGTATCTATATCAATGAGGACGAGATGGAGCTGCTCCGGGAGACGGATACCATGGTGGTACACAACCCGGAGTCCAATATGGGCAACGCCTGCGGCTGCCCCCCCACTATGGAGCTTTGCCATCGGGGGGTGCTGACAGGGCTGGGGACCGACGGCTATACTCACGATATGCTGGAGAGCTACAAGGTGGCCAATATCCTCCACAAGCACCATTTGAAGGACCCCAACGCCGCCTGGGGAGAGGTGCCGGAAATGCTGTTTGACGGCAACCCCCAAATTGCGGGACGGTATTTCGACACCCCTCTGGGGGCGTTGAAGCCCGGCTATGGGGCGGACATCATCGTCACCGACTACATCCCCAACACCCCCATGGACGGAAGCAACTGCAACAGCCACATCCTGTTCGGCATGACCGGGCGGAGCGTGATTCACACGGTCTGCGCCGGGAGGGTGCTCATGCGGGACCGGGAGTTGACCTTCTGCGACGAGGAGGCGGTCAACGCCCAGGTTCGGGCGTCCGCCAGAGAGCTGTGGGACAGCATCAACGGATAGACGACAGAGAGGGGGAACGGTTATGAAAACACTCATCAAGGGCGGCACTCTGGTCACAGAGGAGAGCGCCCGGGTGCAGGACCTCCTGCTGGAGAACGGCAGGGTGGCCCAGGTAGGGGAGAATCTCTCCGACCCGGAGGCGGAGGTGATAGACGCCGCCGGACGGCTGGTGTTCCCCGGCTTTATTGACGCCCACACCCATATGGATCTGCCCGTCTGCGGCACGGTGACGGCGGACGACTTTGCCTCCGGCACTGCTGCCGCCATTCTGGGGGGCACCACCTGTCTGGTGGACTTCGCCACCCAGGAGGCGGGGGAGACATTGGCCCAGGGGCTTGCCAACTGGCACGAAAAGGCAGACAG
Source organism: Clostridiales bacterium (assembly GCA_020861055.1). Classification (GTDB taxonomy): domain Bacteria; phylum Bacillota; class Clostridia; order Oscillospirales; family Oscillospiraceae; genus Onthomonas. Next base: position 3,250 of record JAJBTD010000078.1, read on the forward strand.
CAGAAGCAGCTGCGACTACGCCTTTCACATGGCTATCTCCCAGTGGAGGCCGGATGTCCGGGAGGAGCTGCCCGATATGATACGGGAGGGGGTCACCTCCTTCAAAGTCTATCTGACTTACGGCAATATGGTCAGCGACCGGGAGCTGTACGAGGTGCTGCTGGCCCTCAAGCCCCTGGGGGGCATCGTGGGCGTCCACTGCGAAAACGATGGCATTATCCAGGCTACCGCCGCCCGGCTGAAGGAGCAGGGCGTCACCGGCCCGGAGGGGCATCCCCTCTCCCGCCCGGACGAGGCGGAGGCGGAGGCCATCCACCGCCTGCTGACGGTGGCTAGGCTGGTGGACGTGCCGGTGGTGGTGGTCCACCTCTCCACCGAGAAGGGGCTGGAGGAAATTCGCCGGGCCAGAGCTATGGGGCAAAAGGTCTATGTCGAGACCTGTCCCCAATATCTGTTCCTGGACGACAGCCTATACGCGCAGCCCGACTTCCGGGGGGCCAGATATGTCTGCTCCCCGCCTCTGCGGAAGAAACAGGATCAGGCGGCCTTGTGGGAGGCTTTGGCAAAGGGAGAGATCGACACGGTCTCCACCGACCACTGCTCCTTCACCCTGGCCCAGAAGGACGCCGGGCGGGGAGACTTCTCCCAAATCCCCGGCGGGATGCCTGGCGTAGAGGAGCGGGTGTCGCTGATGTATACCTACGGCGTGGAGACGGGGCGGCTGCCCCTGACCGAGCTGGTGAGGCGGCTGTCTGCCAATCCTGCAAAGCTCTATGGGATGTACCCCCGGAAGGGGGCGCTGCTCCCCGGGAGTGACGCCGACGTGGTGATCTGGGACCCGGACGTGGAGACGGTGATTCACCGGGAGAACCGGCACTCCGCCTGTGACTACGCCCCCTACGAGGGCTGGCGGATCAGGGGCAGAGCGGAGACGGTGATGCTCAGAGGAGAAAAAGTCGTGGAGGACGGCGAACTCCGCCGTCCCGGCACGGGAATCTATATTGCGAGAGAGGCGAGCAGTCTATGAAATGTATCAAGACTACCGAGGCAGTGGGACACGTCCTCTGCCATGACATTACCCAGATTATCCCCGGCGTGACCAAGGGGGCGGTGTTCACCAAGGGCCATGTGGTCCGGGAGGAGGACATCCCCGTTCTGCTGTCCGTGGGCAAGGAGTCCCTTTACGTCTGGGAGAAGCAGGAGGGGATGCTCCACGAGAACGAGGCGGCGGATATCCTCCGGGAGATCTGTCAGGGGGCGAATATGCACCCTTCCGGGGTAAAAGAGGGAAAAATCGAGCTGATCGCCGACTGCGACGGTCTGTTCCGGGTGAACCGGGCGGGGCTTCGGGCGTTGAACAGCCTGGGAGAGATGATGATCGCCTGCCGCCACAGCAATTTTCCGGTGAAGAAGGGGGATAAGCTGGCGGGCACCCGCATTATTCCCCTGGTCATCGAGGGGGAGAAGATGGAGCGAGCCAGAGAGGCCGCAGGCCCTGACCCCCTGTTCCAGGTCTTGCCCTATCAGAAGCGCCGGGCGGGCATCGTCACCACCGGCAGCGAGGTCTACTATGGCCGCATCCAGGACCAGTTTACCCCGGTGCTGGAGGCCAAGCTGAAGGAATTTCCCGTGGACATCGTGGGCCACGAAATTACCAACGACGACGCGGCTATGACCACCGCCGCCATCGAAAAGCTACTGGGGCAGGGGGCCGACCTGATCCTCTGCACCGGAGGCATGAGCGTGGACCCGGACGACCGGACGCCCCTGGCCATCCGCAACACCGGGGCGGAGATCGTCAGCTATGGCTCTCCGGTGCTGCCCGGAGCCATGTTCCTGCTCAGCTACCTGGGGGAGCAGCGCATCCCCATTTTGGGACTCCCCGGCTGCGTCATGTATTCCAAGCGCACTATTTTCGACCTGGTGCTGCCCCGCGTTATGGCGGGGGTGGAGATTACCAGGGAGGATTTGGACGGTCTGGGAGAGGGGGGCTTCTGCCTGAACTGCCCGGTCTGCACCTTCCCCAACTGCGGCTTTGGAAAGGGACATTAGGGAGAAATGATGAGTGAGTTGTCTCATGTAGACCGGAGGGGCCAGGCGTCCATGGTGGACGTAGGCGGCAAGGCGGAGACCCTCCGCATCGCCGAGGCCGTGGGCCGGATGCAAGTGAACGAGAACATCTTCCGGGCCATCGAGACGAATACTAGCAAAAAGGGAGACGTGCTGGCGGCGGCCCGGATCGCAGGCATCCAGGGCGCTAAGCACACCTGGGAGCTGATCCCCCTGTGTCATACCCTGAATCTGGCTCAGGTGACAGTGGACTTCTCTCTGCTTTCGGAGACGCTGGAGGTGGAGTGCATCTGCCGGGTGAAATGCGTGGGCAAGACCGGGGCGGAGATGGAGGCCCTCACCGGGGTCAGCACCGCTCTGCTCACGGTCTACGATATGTGCAAGGCGCTGGGCCAGGACATGACCATTGGCCCCATTTTCCTCCGGGACAAGGACGGGGGCAAGACGGGACACTATCGCCGGGAGGGACAGGATTGAGACGGCAAAACAGACAGGCGGATACGGCATGAGAGATCAGTACGGGCGGGAGATCAACTACCTCCGCATCTCCCTGACTGACCGGTGCAACCTCCGGTGCGGCTACTGCCTCGGGTCGGGGCCGGTGCGCTGGCTGCCGGAGGAGACGCTGCTCACCGACGGAGAGCTGTGCGCCGTCGTCTCCGCCGCCGCAGAGCTGGGCATCTCCCGGCTCAAGCTCACCGGGGGAGAGCCGCTGCTCCGCCCCGGACTGCCGGAGCTGGTGAGGAGATTGTACGAGATTCCCGGCATCGAGGACATCACCCTGACTACCAACGGCCTGCTCCTCCCGGAGCAGGCGGAAAAGCTGGCGGAGGCGGGCGTCTCTGGGGTGAATATCAGCCTGGATACCCTGAACCGGGCATCCTACGCCGCCCTCACCGGGACGGACGGCCTGGAGCGGGTGCTGGAGGGACTGGACGCCGCCCTCTGCGCCGGGTTCTCCCACGTCAAGGTGAACTGCGTGTCGGGGGAGGGCATCACCGACCGCAACCCCGCCGAGGTGGCGGAGCTGGCCCGCACCCGGCAGGTGTGGGTGCGGTATATCGAGACAATGCCTCTGGGACAGGGGAAAAATTACGCCCCGGTAGCACGAGCGGCTCTGATGAAGGAGCTGGAGGAACGGTACGGCCCACTGACCCCGGTGAACGAGCGGGGAAACGGCCCGGCAGTCTATTACTCTGTCCCGGATTTTGCGGGACTGGTGGGCTTTATCAGCCCCTGCTCCGCCCCCTTTTGCGACGGCTGCAACCGCCTGCGGCTCACCGCCGACGGCTGGGTGAAGCCCTGTCTCCAGTATCAGGGGACGGTGAATCTCCGGGAGCTGCTCCGGGCGGGGGCCTCCGGGGAGATGTTAAAGGCGGCTCTGTCCGCCGCCATCCGGAGCAAGCCAAAGGGCCACCGCTTCGCCGAGGACCAGGCACAGACCGGCCTGGAGCGGCGGGGGATGTCGGCCATCGGCGGCTGACGATTGAACCACAAAATGAGAGGGAGTGCTTTCCCATGGGCATCATCAGAGGAATTTGCATCAGCCCCAGGCGGGGGACGGCCAAGGGGCCGGTGGACTCTATCCGGCTGGTGGAGGGCTTCGGCCTGGAGGGAGACGCCCACGGCGGCAACTGGCACCGGCAGGTCAGCCTGCTGGGGCAGGAGGCTATCGACGCCTTCAACGCCCAGGGGGCCGGAGTGCAGCCCGGAGACTTCGGGGAAAACCTCATCGTGGAGGGCTTCGACCTGCGAAGTTTGCCGGTGGGGGCCTGCTTTCAGATCGGGGACGCCCTGCTGGAGCTGACTCAAATCGGCAAGGAGTGTCACAGCCACTGTGAGATCTTTCAGCGGGTGGGCAAATGTATCATGCCCACCAACGGCGTCTTTGCCCAGGTGCTCCGGGGGGGCGTCATCCGCGTGGGGGACGATATCTCCCTGACGGACAACCCGGACAGACGGCCCACGGCAGCGGTAATCACCCTCAGCGACAAGGGGGCCTGCGGCCAGCGGGAGGACAAGAGCGGCCCTCTGGCTGTCCGGATGGCGGAGGCGGCGGGCTACCGGGTGGTGGAGACCCTGCTCCTCCCGGACGAGCAGAAGCGACTGGAGCGGGAGCTCTGCCGGCTGGCGGCCGGGCGGCAGGTGGCGCTGGGGCTGACCCCCG
>JAJBTD010000038.1 GCA_020861055.1 Clostridiales bacterium
GGGTGACAGCCCGCCTCTGTTTTCCACCGGGTCCCCACCGCCAGACCCCGCCCCCGACGGTCAGGCCACTGGGCCAGAATCTCCTTCACGTTGGTCCGGTCAAAGGAGCGGAGGGCGGAGAACACCCGCCGGGCCTGCTCCCGCTTGTCCCCCACGGGACCCAGGGAGACGGTCACGGACCGGGGGAACCGGTCCCTGTATTCCTCGAAGCAGATGACCCCTGTACCCGGCCCCGCGGCCCGGGAGATGGCCGACGCCGTGGCCTCCGGGGTTCCCTCGTAGACGGTGACGGGTGCCTTTGGAGCATAGTGCCGGTACTTCATCCCCGGCGCTCTGGGGCGCTCCGTGGCCCCCATCTGGCGCTGAACGGCGGGGTCGATCTGTATCTCCCCGCAGACCTCCTCCAGCGCCTCCAGAGGCATTCCGCCGGGGCGGAGCAGACGGGGCGGGGTGACGGTCAGACCCACGAAGGTGGCTTCCACCCCCCCCTGGCCGGGGCCGCCGGCCACCCCGCCGGCGAGCTTCCCCCCCACGTCCTCCAGCCCCTGGGCGGCGGTGGTGCAGCTGGGCCGACCGGAGGTGTTGGCGGAGGGGGCGGCGATGGGCCGGTCTACCGCCCGGATGATGGCCTGGGTCACAGGATGGTCCGGGCAGCGGATGCCCACCGTGTCCAGCTCGCCGGTGGTCCGGTCTGGGACGATGGGATTTCGTTTCAAAATCATGGTCAGCGGTCCGGGCCAGAAGGTCTCCGCCAGCTCATAGGCCAGGGGCAGGATGTCCCGGCAGTACCGGTCCAGCCAGGCGATGTCGTTGACCACATGGATGATGAGCGGGTTGTCCGAGGGGCGGCCCTTGGCCCGGTAGATGGCGGCCACTGCGTCCGCATTCAGGGCGTCCGCCCCCAGGCCGTAGACCGTCTCGGTGGGCAGGCCCACCAGCTGTCCGTCCCGGAGCAGCTTTGCCGCCTGGGCGATCTCCGCCTCATGCCCCTCTGGAGAGGGGATGGAAAACAGTTTTGTCTGCATGAGCAGGTCTTCTTTCTCTGTGATAGCCCCGTCGGGGGAGAATAAGGGGAAGATTTTACCTTCCCAGCTCGGCCAGCAGCTCCGCCTGCCGGGCGGCGGCCAGGGCATCGATGATGCCGTCCAGGTCCCCGTCCATGACGCTGTCGATCTGGTAGAGGGTCAGGCCGATGCGGTGGTCGGTCACCCGGTCCTGAGGGAAGTTATAGGTCCGTATCTTCTCGTTGCGCATTCCGGCCCCCACCTGGCTTCTCCGCTCCTGGGAGACGGAGTCCGCCTGCTCCTGGGCCTTCTGCTGCCAGAGGCGGGAGCGGAGGATCTGCAGGGCCTTCTCCTTGTTTTGCAGCTGGCTTCGCTGATCCTGGCACTCCACCACCATGCCCGTGGGGAGATGGGTCACCCGGATGGCAGAGGAGGTCTTGTTGATGTGCTGTCCCCCCGCCCCGGAGGAGCGGAAGGTGTCGATGCGCAGATCCTTCCGGTCCAGCTGGAAGTCCACCTCGTCCATCTGGGGCAGAACCGCCACGGTGGCGGTGGAGGTGTGGATGCGGCCGCCGGATTCCGTCTCCGGCACCCGCTGGACCCGGTGGACGCCGCTCTCGAACTTCATCCGGGAGTAGGCACCGGGGGTCTCGATGGTGAAGATCAGCTCCCGGATGCCCCCCAGCTCCGTCTCGTTGGCGCTGACCACCTGGAGCTGCCAGCCCTTTCGGTCTGCGTACATAGCGTACATCCGGTAGAGGGAGTGGGCGAACAGGGCCGCCTCCTCTCCCCCGACGCCTGCCCGTATCTCCACGATGACGGGCTTGTCGTCGTTGGGGTCCTTGGGGAGCAGCAGCAGCTGTAGCTGGCGGTTCAGGGCGTCCAGCCGCTCCTTCCCCTCCCGCAGCTCCTCACGGGCCAGCTCCCGCAGCTCCGGGTCAGGCTCGCCCAGCAGCTCCTGGGCGGCAGCGATGGCGGCCTGGGCCGCCTGCCGCTGCCGGTAGGTCTGTACGACCTCCTCGATCTCCGCCAGCTCCCGGTTGAGCCGGGCGACCTCCCCGGCGTCGCTGTAGGTCTCCGGGGCGGAGAGTCTGGCCTGGAGGGCGCTGTAGTGCTGGTCTAGTTGTTCCAGTTTATCCTGCATAGTGCCTCTTGTCGTTACAATTCTGTGAATAATGGGTCTTACCGGTCCAAAAGGAAGGACTTCACCAGGGCGAAGGCCTCCCGGACGGTGGAATAAATGCGGGAGGGCCAGTCCGGCATAGGGGCGCTCAGCGTGGAGCAGTCCAGCCCCAGCCGCCCCGCCAGCAGCCGTACCCGTGTCAGGTGAAAGCCGTTGGAGACGACGGTCAGGTGTCCCCCGTCTATCCCCTGCTCCGCCAGCAACGCCGACGAATCTTTCAGGTTTTCCAGGGTGTTGGTGGATTGGTCCTCCAGGAAAATGCGGCTCTTCTCGACGCCGTGGGCGGTCAGGTAGTCCGCCATGGACTGGGCCTCGCTGATGGGCTCGTCGTCCCCCTGGCCGCCGCTGACCACGATGACGGGACAGACACCCCGGCTCTCCAACTCCTCCAGATAGTCCAGGGCGGTGTCCAGCCGCCGCCGGAGGGCGGGAGACGGCTCCTCTCCCCAGATCTTGCAGCCCAGGATGATGACGGCGTCCGGGTCGTCCTTCAGATCGCTGCGGGAACCGGCGATGACGATCCCCTCCAGTGCCAGGAAACACCCGATGCCCAACAGGAGCAGGCCCAACAGGACGCGGGTCAACGTGCTCATCCTCCCAGGCGTTCGGACAGGCTTTCCCATCGCTCGTATGCCTCCGTCAGCTCTGTCTCCAGGGCGGACTGTTGTTCCGTCAGCTCCTGGAGCTTTTGATAGTCCGAGGCGTTGGCCTCCATCTCATCAGAAAGGGCAGCACTCTGTTCCTCCAGACGCTGTATCTGGCGCTCTGTGGCCCGAAGCTCCTTCTCCAGCTGTTTGGTGCCGCCGGTGGGCTTCTCCTTCCGGGGCTTCTTCTCCGGCTGCTGGGGCTTCACGGCGTTGCGCAGCTCCGCCTCCCGGGCCTTTTTCTGCTGCCATTGCTCGTAGTTGCCCCGGAAGTCGGTGATCTTCCCGTCCTCCAGCATCCAGATACGGGTGGCAAAGCGGTTGATAAAGTACCGGTCGTGGGAGACGAAGAGCAGCGCCCCTTCGTAGGCCTCCACGGCGTTTTCGATCCACTCCCGTGAGGCGATGTCCAGATGGTTGGTGGGCTCGTCCAGCACCAGGAGGTTGATGTTCTTTGCCATGAGCTGGCACAGCTTGAGCCGGGACAGCTCCCCGCCGGAGAGCGCCCCCACCGGCTTGAACACGTCCTCTCCCCGGAAGCGGAAGGCCCCCAGCCGGTCCCTGGCCTCCTGGGCGGAGCAGTTGTCCTCCCAGATGAGGGTGTCCACCAGGTTCCGCTCCGGGTGGTCGAACCGGACGATCTGGGGGAGATAGCCCGTCTTGACGGTGGGGCCAAAGCGAATTTTGCCGGTGTCCGGCGTCTCGTCCCCCAGTAGAATCTTCAAAAAGGTGGTCTTGCCCGTACCGTTGTCCCCCAACAGGGCGATGCGCTCGCCTCCCAAAACCTCCGCGCTCCAGTCGGAGAACAGGGTGCGCTCCCCGAAGGACTTGGAGAGGTTGGAGACGGTGAAGAGCATATCCCCCCGGAACTCCCGCTCCCCGAAGCCCACGGTCATAGTCTTTTCCGGGCCGATGGGCTTGTCCTGGATCTGGAGCCGCTGGATACGTTTTTCCATGGAGAACACCCGTTTATAGGTCTTGTCCATCCCCTTGAAGGCCCACATCCGCATTTTCTCGGCGGCCTCCTCCAGCTGGGCCACCTTTGCCTGCTCCTTTTCGTACTGGCGGAGCTGCTCCTGATAGCGGCGCTCCTTCTCCACCACATAGAAGGAATAGTTGCCGGAGTAGAAGCTGGCCCTCCCCCGGTCGATCTCTATGATGCGTTTGACCACCCGGTCGAGGAAATAGCGGTCGTGGGAGATGGCCAGGACGGTGCCTCGGAAGGAGTCCAGATATTCCTCCAGCCACTCCGTAGCCCGGAGGTCCAGGTGGTTCGTCGGCTCGTCCAGGAGCAGGATGTCCGTGTCCTCCAGGATGAGCCGGGCCAGGTTCACCCGGGTCTTTTCCCCGCCGGACAGCTCGTCAAAGGGTTGCCGCCGCATTTCCTGGGAAATCTGGAGGCCGTTTGCCACCTTCCCCTTCTGGACCTGGGTGCTGTAGCCCCCGGCGGCGAGGTAGGACTGGGAGAGGCTGTCATAGCGGGCCAGGGTCTCCCGGTCTGCGTCCCCCTGGGCCATCCGCTCCTCCAGGTCGGCCAGCTCCCGCTCCGCCTGTTGGAGGTGGCGAAAGGCGGTGTCCAGCACGTCCTCCACCGAGTAGCCCTGGGGGTAGTGGGGGATCTGGGAGATGAGCCCCACCTTTTTCCCCGGAGCCACCGTCACCTGGCCCTCGTCCCAGTCGTATTCTCCGGTGATGATCTTGAACAGGGTGGTCTTTCCGCATCCGTTTTTGCCCAGAATGCCCACCCGTTCTCCGGCGTTCACCTGAAAGGTCAAACCGTCCAGCAGATTCTCCCCCACCTCGAAGGATTTGACCAGATTTTGTACGGTAATGTCGATCATATACGGTCACTCGCTGGCGGCGAGCCGTTTCAGGTAGTCCACCAGCTCCTCAAATTTCATGCCGCGGCTGGCCTTGCACAAAATGACCGAGCCGGTCTGGAGCACCTGGGCCAGCGCCACCTTGGCGCTCTCCTTGTCCGGGCAGTCGTAGACCCGCTCCATGCCCGTCTCCCGGGCGCCCTGGGCGATATAGGCTCCCAGCTGGCCCACCGTGATGAGGCAGTCCACCGTGGACGCGCCCACAAAGGTCCCCACGCTCTCGTGGAGGACAGGGCCAAGGTCCCCCAGCTCCAGCATATCCCCCAGAACGGCGATACGGCTGCTGCCGGAGTAGTTCACCAGCACGTCCACCGCCGCCCGCATGGACTGGGGGTTGGCGTTATAGGTGTCGTTGAGGATGGTCACACCTCCCGGACAGCGCACCACGTCCATCCGCATCTTGGTGGGGATAAAGTCCTCGATGCCCGCCTGGATTTCTTCGTTGGTCAGCCCCAGCAGACTGCCCACCGCCGCCGCAGACAGGGCGGGGTACAGCAGGTGCCGGCCCAGACAGTGGATGGTGGCGGAGAGGCTCCCCTCCGGGGTCTCCGCCTCCAGGGCCATGCAGTCCCGGCCTGTCTCGGTGATAGAGGTGCAGCGGAAGGCGCAGCGGTCGCTCTCCCCGTACCAGGTGACGGGGTGGATGAGCACCCCGCCCAGCTGGGCCAGCAGCGGGTCGTCCCCGTTGAGCACCGCCATCCCCTCCGGCTTCATGCCGTTAAAGATCTCCGCCTTGGCCCGGAGGGTGTTCTCCCGGCTGCCCAGGTTCTCGATGTGGGCGTCCCCGATGTTGGTGATAATGGCGATGTCCGGCTGGGCGATGCGGGTGAGATAGTCGATCTCCCCCATGTGGTTCATGCCCATCTCCACCACCGCCACCTGATGGGAGGCGTTCAGGCCAAAGAGGGTCTTGGGTACGCCGATGTTGTTGTTATAGTTCCCCTGGGTCTTGAGGACATTGTACTTCCGGCTGAGCACCGAGGCCACCATATCCTTGGTGGTGGTCTTGCCCACGCTGCCGGTGATGCCGATCACCCTGATGTCGAACCGGCTCCGGTAGTACCGGGCCAAATCTCCCAGGGCGGTGGTGGTGTCCTCCACCAGCACATAGAACCGGTCAGGCCGATAAGTCTCCATGGGCATCTGGGTCAGGCAGCCCGCAGCGCCCTGCTCCAGGGCCTGGTTCAGATAACTGTGGCCGTCGAAGGTCTCCCCCACCAGGGGGACAAAGAGGGAGCCGGGGGTAATGCTCCGGCTGTCCGTGTCCACCTGGGCAAAAGACGTTTGCTCGTCGTAGGGCTGGAGCAGCTCGCCGTTTACGGCGGTCAGAAGCTCTGCAACTGTGATCGATTCCATCTGTCCTTATTCCTCTCTCTCCCGGCCTCTGGCCTTCAGGGATTGTTTGATGACGATCTCGCACAGATCGCCGTAGCTGATGCCTGCCGCCTGGGCCTCCTGGGGCACCAGGCTGGTGGGGGTCATCCCCGGCAGGGTGTTGATCTCCAAAAACCAGGGGGTGCCGTCCTCGGTGACGATGAAGTCCGCCCGGGCGTAGACGGAGAGCCCCACTGTCTCAAACACCGTTTTCGTGTCTCTGGCGATCCGCTCCTCCCACTCGGCTGGGATGGGAGAGGGGGTAATCTCCACAGTGGCCCCCGGCTGATACTTGTTCCTGTAGTCGTAAAAGCCCTCCTTGGGGATGATCTCGATGGAGGGGAGAACGTGGCCCTCCAGCCAGGCCATCTGGATCTCCCGGCCCCGGATGTACTGCTCCAGCACCACCCGTCCGCCGTAGTTCAGGCAGTCTGTCAGGGCGCTTTGCAGCTCCTCCCTGGTGGATGCAATGGCAACCCCGATAGAGGAGCCGGAGTCCAGAGGCTTCACCACCACCGGCAGGGAAGTCTCCACCGCCAGAGCGGGGATGTCATCGGCGGTATACACCACCTTGCGCCAGGCCGGGGTCTTGACCCCCGTATCGGCGATGAGCCGCTTGGTCAGGTCCTTATCCATGGCGATGGCGCTGGGGAAGGAGCCGGAGCCGGTGTAGGGGATGCCCATCAGGTCAAAGGCGGCCTGTACGCTGCCGTTCTCCCCCACGTCCCCGTGGAGGGCCAGATAGACGATGTCCGCCATGCGGCACAGCTCCAGCACGCCGGGGCCAAAGAGAGAGGGGCTCTTGTCCTTCCGGCTGGCCCGCACCGCCTTCAGGTCGGGGGCCTCCGCCGCCACACGCCGCCACTCGAGGGGAAGGGGCGCACAGAACCGGTCCTCCAGGCTGTCGGTGCAGCCCTCCAGGCCGAAGAACATATCCACCAGCGCCACCTCATGTCCGTTGCCCCGGAGGGCCTGGGCCACCATGACTCCGGAGGAGAGGGAGACGTTCCGCTCTCCCGACAGGCCTCCCGCCAAAACCACGATTTTCATGGATTACACTCCTTCATACCGTCCCACGGCCCCACAGGGCGGGACGTATTCATACAGATTAAAGTATAGCACATTTGTCCCTGTTCAACAAGTGGGGAAACGGCGAATTCGTACTGACTCCCGATGAATTCGCCGATGGTGCTTATCTTGTTGTAGGTGCCTGCTGCTCTCCCTCCGTCACGGCTGACGCCGTGCCACCTCCCTCACAGAGGGAGGCAAGGGCTAGGCGCACCCCCCTGGCTCCCTCTTTGAGGGAGCTGGCTGCCCGAAGGGCAGACTGAGGGAGTGCAGCAGGCACTGCCGACACAACAAAAAATTTTCGGCGAATCCGCAGACCCCCCCTC
>JAJBTD010000097.1 GCA_020861055.1 Clostridiales bacterium
GAGCGTGGAGTCCAAGGCTGCTGGCACCCAGAGCGGCAGCGTCATCAGCGAGACCGCTGCCAAGGAGGCCGCCTTCACCCACGCCGGGGTCAGCGAGAGCAGCGTATCCAAGCTGAAGGTGCAGCTGGACACGGACGACGGCGTGCAGATCTATGAGGTGGAGTTCCGTACCTCCTCCGCCGAGTACGAGTACGAGATCAACGCCACCACCGGCGACATCATCAGCTACGAGATCGACTAAACAGCTGCCTATTCCACATACACCCGTTTTACCCGGGGCGACACAGCGCATAGCAGCTCATAGGAAATGGTTCCCAGTGTATCGGCCTTCTCCTCCAGGGGAAGGCCGTCGCCGAATACGGTGACTTCGTCCCCTACCTGGACGTGTGGAACGTCGGTGACATCCAGCATGCACATATCCATGCAGACCCTTCCGATCTGGGGGACACGCTGCCCACGCACCAGCATTTCCTGCCGGTTGGAGAGCAGCCGGAACAGGCCGTCGGCATAACCCACCGGCACCGCCGCCACCAGACTGTCCCGCTCCAGAGTATAGGTCCTGCCATAGCTGATGCAGGTCCCCTTGGGAAGTCGCTTCACCGAAATCACATGGCTCTTAACCTCCATGACCGGCTCCAAAGGGATTTTCCCGTCGCAGGAGTGGTCGGGGGAGTGACCAAAGAGCAGGATGCCCGGACGGATCATGTCCAGATGAGCCTGGGGATAGTTCAGGGTAGCCGCTCCGGCGCAGCAGTGCCGGATAGAGAAGGTAACCCCCATGGCCTCCAGCCGGTTCAGCAATGCGCGGAACCGGCTGATTTGCATTTCAGAATACGACGGACAGGTGTCCGCATCAGAGAAGTGCATGAAAATGCCCTCCGCATCCAGGCCAGGGAGTCGGGCCATCTCCGCCAGGGTCTCCGCCCCATGCTCCAGATTGGCCTCGTCACAGAGAACGCCCAGGCGGGACATTCCAGTATCTGCCTTGAGATGACACCGGAGCCGACCACTCAAAGACAGGGCTGCATCAGAGAAGGCCCTGGCCTGCTCTGGGTCGTAGACTGTCTGAACGATGTGCTGCCGAAGCAGGGTCTCCGTGGCGGAGACAGGAGTGTATCCCAGAATGAGAATGGGCGCCTGGACCCCCGCCTCTCGCAGCTCCTCCGCTTCATCCAGGCAGGCCACCAGAAGATAGTCTGCACCCAGAGCCTCCAGCTTCTTCGCCACCGGGATGGCCCCATGGCCATAGGCATTGGCCTTGACCAGACCAGCAAATTTGCTGTGAGGGGCCAGGTGGCGCAGGGTCTCATAATTCCGGGCCAGGCGGTCCAGGTGAATGACCGCCCAGGTGCGGCTCGTCTGTTCTGTCATGGGTATCGCTTCTTTCTTTTGTCTTTGATGCATTGTCGGGAGGTTAACCCTCCTCTATCGTAAAGTCGGTAAAGGTCACAGAGATGACCCGGTCGTCTCCCCATAGAATATCCGCATGCCGGAGGGCGTAGGTTTCCGGGTCAGCCCAGATCGCCACCTGGCTCTCCTCATCGGCGGTTTTGGGATTTTGGAGCAGGAGATAGAGGCTTTCCCCGTCCTCTCCCCAGGCGGGTCTCCCGCTCTCAAGGACAGAGCCATACTGACAGGCGGCCAAGATCACCGGCATGGCGTCGGCAGGGGAGAGGCCATCCGGGGAAAGAACACCTGTCTCCAGGGAAATGCCTGCATATTCCAGGCTGGCTGACCCGTCTGACCAGGCGGTTCCCGTTCCTGCAATGGACTCCGGGGAAGTGACCGTCATAGTCCCTGCACTGGCATTGCCGGAGAGGGTTACGGTGTACTGATAGGCTCGGTCACCATAGTCTGCGATAATCTCCGCCGAAGCTTGGAAGCTGATCATAGTTTGATAGACAGTCCGCAATTCCTCTGCTTTTGCCTCTGTGCTCTGTCCCAGAAGTCCGCAGCCGCTTAGCAGCAGAACAATGGGGAGTATCATCAGTGCGCCCTTGCTATGGCGCATTTGCCTTCCTCCTTGTTTTACATTAGCAATGAAAATCCTCTAGCCAGACCTCCGGCAGCGTCTCCACCAGATCGGAGGGAGTCATGCCACGGAAGCCTTTGGCCTCCGCCGCCCGGTCTCCCGCCCGGCCATGCACCCAGACGGCGGCGGAGGCCGCTTGCACCGGCTCCATCCCTTGGCCCAGCAAAGAGAGAATCAGCCCGGCTAATGCGTCGCCGCTGCCCCCCTTGGCCATGCCCTGGTTCCCGGTAGTGTTCTGGAATACCTGCCCGTACGGTCCGGCAATCACCGTCCGGTGCCCCTTGAGCACCAGGACACACCGATGGGCCTGAGCGAAGTCAGAAGCCTCCCGTCCCCGGTCCGTCCCCGGCCAGTGGCCAGAGAGACGGCAAAATTCCCCGTCATGGGGGGTGAGGATAAGGGGAGCGCTCACCCGGCCCAGAATATCCATATGCCGACTGAGGGCGTTTAGACCATCGGCGTCTACCACGATAGGACATTTCGCCCGGAGGAGCAGCTCTGGGACCAGCCGATCCAGCGACTCCGACTGGCCCAGTCCCGGACCGATCAGACCTGCGTCACAGCCAGACAGTCGCTCTGTCAGCGGCTCCAGGGCGGCTTCGGTCAGCTTTCCATTTTCATCCTCCGGAAGAGGAAAGGGCATGGCCTCGTCACACTTTACTGCCGACACTGGCCAGACCGAGCGGGGCACGCCCAGAAATACCAGCCCAGTGCCGCCGCGGACAGCGCTCCGGGCTGCCAGCACTGGTGCACCGGTGTAGCCCACGCTGCCTCCGACGATCAGCACCTTTCCGAAGGTGCCCTTGTGGCCGTCCTCCGGCCGTTCCGGCAGCCATTTGGACACCGATTCCCGGGTCAGGACTATCATAGGCTGTGCCTCCCGTTCAAGATTTTTCCCTATTGTAGCACAGGGTGAAAGGATTGGCAAACGGGTTTTGCAGCGAGATGGGATTGATGCGAGATCATTGCAGAGAAAAAATGTCCATCCAAGTCAGTGCATTTTGATAAGTATAGCCCAATGTCCAACCATCCTTAAAAGGTGGTTGGACACCAGGCTGTAGCTTAATGACATTGACTTGTCAGGGGAGGATATTCATCTTTTGGGTTTGCAAGTTTCAGTTTGTAAAGATGAAAATCCAATAGCAGCGGCTTACAGCTCCTTAATAGAGGGCGCAAAGGCCGCATACTTGGCTACCTTGGCGTCGCATTCCTCCTTGGTGGGGGCATTTGCCAGAATGTAAACCTTGATCTTCGGCTCGGTGCCGGAGGGACGGATGATGAAGGTGGTGCCGTCAGCCAGATCATAGGCCACCACATTGGAGTCCTTCAGATCCATCTCCTCCACCTTGCCGGTGGCGAGATCGGTGGCGGTGCCGGTCTGATAGTCCTTGGCCACCACGACGGGGGTTCCGGCTACCTCACCGAGCGGATCGGCATGGAGCCGCTTCATGATATCGGCCATCTTCGCCATGCCGTCCAGACCAGGCATGACCAGGTTCAGGGTCTTTTCACCGTAGAAGCCATATTTTGCGTAGCAGTCCATCAGGGCGTCGTACAGGGTCTTGCCCTGGGTGGCATAGTAGGCAGCCATTTCCACCACGATGGTGATGGCGGTGACGGCGTCCTTGTCCCGGACATAGTCGCCAAACATATAGCCACAGGACTCCTCAAAGGAGTAGATGACCTTGCCCTCGCCGGACTTCTCCAGCTGGTCCTTCTTCTCACCCAGGAACTTGAAGCCGGTGAAGGTGCGGGCGCACTTGACGCCGTTGGCCTCGGCCACCTTGGTTGCCATGGCGGAGGAGACAATCGTGGTGTTCACATAGGCATTTTCCGGGAGGATGCCCGCCCGCTTCCGGGCCTGAATGGCGTAGTCCTCCAGCAGGATGCCGGTCTGGTTGCCGGAGAGAACCACGTAGTCCCCGGCAGAGGTCTTGACCATGACGCCTACCCGGTCAGCGTCCGGGTCGGAGCCAACGATCAGGTCACAGCCATGCTCCTTAGCCAGGTCAACTGCCAGATAAAAGCCCTCCGGGTTTTCCGGGTTGGGAGAGACCACCGTGGGGAAGTTGCCGTCGATGACCATCTGCTCAGGCACACAATAGACCTTCTTCATGCCCAGCCGCTTGAGGGCCTCGGGGATGAGCTTGTAGCCGGTGCCGTGGAAGGGGGTGTAGACGATGCCAAAGGTGTCCGCCACCTGCTCCACAGAGGCCCGGTCAATGACCTGACCCATGACCTGCTCCAGAAATGCCTCGTCGGTCTCCTCGCCCAACAGAGTCACAAGCCCCTGGGCTTTAGCATCTTCCAGATCCATGGTCTTGACATCGTCAAAGACGTCCAGCTCCTTCATCTTGGCGGCGACCACATCAGCATGGACCGGGGGCAGTTGCGCCCCGTCTGCCCAGTAGACCTTATAGCCGTTGTACTCCTTGGGGTTGTGAGAGGCGGTGATGTTGATGCCGGCCTGCGCGCCGTAATACCGGACAGCGAAGGACACCTCCGGGGTGGGACGCAGCTCGTCAAACAGCTTGACCTTGATGCCGTTGGCGGCCAGAATGGCGGCGGCGGTGCGGGCAAACTCGGTGGAGTGGTTGCGGCAGTCGTGAATGACGATGACGCCCTTTTCACAGGCTTCAGGACCTTCCGCCTTGACCACCTCGGCAAAAGCCTGGGTGGCGTGGGCGACGATGTGCCGGTTCATCTGGTGCAGACCCACGCACATGGTACCCCGCAGACCGGCAGTACCAAATTCCAGAGGGCCGAAGAACCGGCTCTCGATTTCCTTCTCATCGTCCTGAATGGACTCCAGCTCCGCCTTTTCCTCGGCGGACAGAGCGGGGCTGTTCAGCCATTTTTCATAAGTGTCTTTATAGGACATTGGAATGCACCTCCAAAAATGTGAGACCTCGTCCCGGCGCTGTGTCGGCTGAACTGCCGGTTCCGGCAGGTCTCCGGTTGATAAGTCTATTATACCAGCGTTTCCCGGTGTTTGTCCAGTAGGCGATAGAAATGTCTTTTCGTAAAATTGATAGAAATACCTTTTCGCAAAAGTGAAACGGATATTTTCATCGAAATACCCTTGACAACCGAAAGAAGGGATGGTATAGTATCGCTTGGAAATGCGATGATGAGGCATAGTATCACAGTTTCCTCTGCTCAGAGAGCCCCCGGCTGGTGTGAGGGGGAGAGAGCGCTGTGAGAATACCCCTCTGAGCAGCCCCCTGAAAGCGGCGCGTTAGTAGGGGAGAGGTCGGGTGTGCCCGTTACAGCGCAGGAGTTTGTCAGAACTCCCTGAGGCCCTTTTCGTGAGAAATAGGCGAACCAGAGGTGGTACCGCGCAATGCTGCGCCCTCTGTCCCAAACCCGGGGACAGAGGGCTTTTTGTATGCCAGTCCCCAAGAAGAAAAGGAGACAAATAACGATGACACTGTACGAAGAACTGACAGCCCGGGGCCTGATCGCTCAGGTGACCGACGAGGAAAAAGTCAAGGAGATGATCAACAACGGCAAGGCCACCTTCTATATCGGCTTTGACCCCACGGCGGACTCTCTCCATGTGGGCCACTTTATGGCCCTGAGTCTGATGCGCCGGATGCAGAAGCACGGCAACCGTCCTATCGCTCTGCTGGGCGGGGGCACTGCTATGGTGGGCGACCCCTCCGGCAAGAGCGATATGCGGAAGATGATGACGCCGGAAACCATCCAGTACAACGCCGACTGCTTCAAGAAGCAGATGAGCCGGTTCATCGACTTCTCTGACGGCAAGGCCCTGATGGTCAACAATGCGGACTGGCTGCTGAAGCTGAACTATGTGGACCTGCTCCGGGAGGTGGGTGCCTGCTTCTCGGTGAACAACATGCTCCGGGCGGAGTGCTACAAGCAGCGGATGGAGAAGGGCTTGAGCTTTTTGGAGTTCAACTACATGATCATGCAGTCCTATGACTTCTACCATCTCTACCAGGAGTACGGCTGCAATTTCCAGTTTGGCGGCGACGACCAGTGGTCCAATATGCTGGGTGGCCGGGAGCTGATCCGCCGCAAGCTGGGCAAGGAGGATGCAGAGGCCATGACCATCACCCTGCTGCTCAACAGCGAGGGACAGAAGATGGGCAAGACCGTCTCCGGCGCGGTCTGGCTGGACCCGAACAAGACATCTCCCTACGATTTCTACCAGTACTGGCGCAACGTGGACGACGCCGACGTAATCAAGTGCCTGAAAATGCTCACCGAGGTGCCTCTGGAGGAGATTGCCGAGATGGAGACCTGGGAGGGCAGTCAGCTCAACCGGGCCAAGGAGGTCCTGGCCTACGAGCTGACCGCCCTAGTCCACGGCGAGGACGAGGCGAAGAAGGCCCAGGGCACCGCAAGGGCCCTGTTTGGCGGCGCAGGGGCCTCCGACCATATGCCGGAGACAGTGGTGTCCGCCGACGACCTGACCGACGGAAGCATCTCCCTTATCCGGCTGCTGACCCTGTCCGGCCTGGCCTCCTCCAATGGCGACGCCCGGCGGGCAATCACCAAGGACAAGTGCATCAGCGTAGGGGATGAGAAGGTGCTGGATGCCGCCGCCTCCTACACAGCCGAGCAGCTCTCTGGACAGGGTTTGGTGCTAAAAAAAGGCAAAAAAGTGTACCATAGAGTGCATTTATAAGCATTTTATTTTGTTTTATCATATAAAAATCATAAAAGTCAGGGTCAGGTGTTGCCTGGCCCTGACTTTATTTTGAACGATGCTGGTTCTCCTTGAGATGGGCCAGGGGGTTCATCTCTGCGGCGTCCGCCAGGTTTTCGTTGCTGACGTGGGTGTAAATTTGGGTGGTGTTCAGGTGGTCGTGGCCCAAAACCTCCTGTAAGGTGCGGACATCCACGCCGTTCTGGAGCATCAACGTCGCGGCGGTGTGGCGGAGCTTGTGGGCGGAATACAGGCTGGGATCCAGTCCGGCGGCGGCCAGAGCGTTTTTGATCATTAAATGAACGGCACTTTTAGAAATGCGTTTTCTCTGATTGCTGACAAACAGAGCGTCCGGGTCGATCAGGGTCATGCCGTTTCTGACCACCAAATAGTTCTCCAAAGCGTCCACACAGCTGTCATTTAAGTACAAAATCCGCTCTTTATTGCCTTTGCCCAGCACACGGACGGTGTTGCCCTGGATGCTGGACAGGTTCAGGTTCACCAGCTCGGAGATTCGCAGCCCGCAGTTCAGGAAGAACACCAAAATGCAGTAGTCCCGCTCCTGATTTTTGCCCTGGACCGAGTTGAGCAGCCGGACGGATTCCTCCAGGGTCAGGTATCTGGGCAGAGATTTTCGGATCTTCGGCGAGTCCAGATCCTGGACGGGATTTTCCTCCAGCTTGTGGGTCTTGACGGTCAGGTATTTGAACAGTGAACGGAG
>JAJBTD010000219.1 GCA_020861055.1 Clostridiales bacterium
CCCGCATGGCAGGCGCAGCGGTCGGCCTTGTCCACCCAGCGGCCGGCCGGGGTCTGGACGGAGCATTTATAGCCGTCGTCCCGCCGGGGGCCCGGGATAAAGCGGGTCCAAATGCCGTTCCCGTCCGGCGCCATGGGGGCCGCCCCCCGGTTCCACTGGTTGAAGGAGCCGATGACGGAGACCGCCCTCGCCTTTGGGGCCCAGACACGAAAAAACCAGCCGGACCTCCCCTCCTGCTGGACAGGATGCGCACCCATAAAGGCATACGCATGATCTGAACTGCCGTTCAAAAAACCGGCGACATGGCTATCTGCCTCAGCGGGGGGGATCGTATACACAGTTATTTCCTCCATCTGTACGGATTCGGTCAAAAACAGGTATGAATGGGGTAAAACTTGTTATCATTCCCACAGATGCCAAAGAATCAGAAACCTGTTTGTGTAAATTATACAATAGAAAGGGTATGCCGTCAAGGGAGAACTGACTGGGAAAAGAGATTTTTGAGTTTCTGTCCACAAACGATACAAAACGTCCCGCCGGACGCCCACCCCAAAAGCAGCATTCGCACCCACTGTTGCGGGTGCGGATGCCGGAGATGATACAGGCGACGTTGCCCTTGCTCATGCCCTGGACGTTGTAGAGGCCGAACTCCCGCTGCCGTCTGCGCACGAGGAAGGAATTGGTGTAGAACAGGAAGAGGACGTTTCTCAGCGTCTCCACGCTGTGCCCGCCCAGCCGGGCGGTGTAAACCTTTTTGACGTCTGTGGCCTGTAATAATGAATGGGCCGCTGAAAAATACGCTCTCACCCCGTCTCTGCCGACATCTGGCGGCGCAGATCGGAGATGATCCGGTCGGTCCGTATCTCGACCCCTTCATCGCTGAGATGGTTGTCGGTCGCATAGAAATAGTATCCGGTATACATGGATTCCTCGATATCCGAGATGACCGGAACGCACAGCTCATCCCGCAGCAGCCGGTCCAGCGCCGCCCGGTTCTCCGGTGTGCTCTCCTCCGTGATTGCCCTCAGGCTCCGGGGCGCATAGGAGAAATAAACGGTCACGCCCTTATCCTGAAAACGGCGATAGACCCGGTTGAGCGCCTGGATGGTCTCGTCAGAATAGGCCGCCGGGTCATAGTTCGCCAGCTTGATGCCGAAGGCCTTGTCCTCCGTCTGATTGGGCCTTGGGCAGATATAGTCTCCATATTGATTGTAGCTCTCACGGTCGGTCAGCAGATGATTCTCCTCATCGTAATTTTGGGCGGATACCTCATAGCTTTTCTCCGGCAGGTCCCGGCGCACCGCAAGAAAGGTGCAGAAATCATCCCATACGCCTGTATACGTCCTGCAATCCAGCAGGCTCATCAGGTCGTAATCGCCCTCCACCATACAGAAGAACTCCCACCCCACCGAATCAGAGACGCAAAACTGAGTCTCGACGGCGTCAAATTCCGGCGTGCTGAGGAGGATGTCCCCCTCCTGCATCCATTGCAGGATCAGATCATACTGGGGCCGCTGGTTGCTGTATGCGTAAACCCCCATGTTCGCAACCGCATAGTCCGGAAACGCCTCATCCAACAGAGCGCTGTCGAAGCCAAAACGGACAGAGGAGCCGGCCACAAGGACGATTTTCCGCTCTCCCTCCAGGCTGCGCAGCCAGTCCATCTTGTCCGGAAAGGTGTCGTAATAGGTGCCGCTGTATCTGGGGGCGCAGGCGGCGTTGATGTGGATGGTTTTCAGCTCTCCGCATCCGGAGAAGCTCTCGTCGCTGACCTCTACAAGCGAGTCATAGAGAAAGACGCTCTCTATTTTGGCGTTTCGGAAGGCGTCCGGGGCAATCGTCTCCACGCTCTCCGGCAGCACCAATGTGGTGCAGACGGCGTCTGCGCAGGCCAAAGCGCCGATCTCCCGCACCGGGAACCCGCCCAGCTCCGCCGGGATGGTCAGGGTATCCTCCGTCCCGGAGTAGCCCGTGATGGTCGCCTCTCCCTGAGAAACCGTGTACTGAAACGACTCCGCCTCCGTCCAGGGGCTCCACTGGGCATAGAGGCAGTCTGCCAACTCCCGGTCAATGCGGCTGCCCAGGCTTACGGCGGTGCCGCTGCCGTCCGGGCAGGTGTTCCACCCCGTGAGCACATAGCCGGGCCGCTCAAACAGCTCCTGTCCCAACGCGGTGTTGAGCCTCAGATGGGACAGGCTGGCGGATATCTCCACCTCGTCTCCTTCCCCGACGTCCATTCTGACGCCCCCGTTCGCCAGATAGCGAATAGTATAGGGCTGATAGGTGGTCAGGCTGACCACTGTGGAGTATTTCACCTGGTGCAGCGTCAGGATCTGATAATTGGTGCCGTCTATACTGGAGACTGCCCCATCCGTCAGCGTATAATCGGGATAATCCACCGACTCGACCAGATTGTGATCGGTGAGCTGGATTGTAAAGCTGACGTCCGACCCTCTGGGGACCGACTGCACAGCGCCAAAGACGCCATAATGCTCTCCGCTTTCGATGACGATCTGGCAGCAGTCGAAGGCAGTCTGCGGAGCTGCGTTGCCGCATCCCGTCAGCAGGCAGAGCAGTATCGCCAGGCACAGCGGCGCTATTCGTCCTCCGGAAATCCTGCGTCCGTCTGAATACAACGGTATCCCCCTTTCGCACAACTGACGGAAGCACCCCAGCCGAAGCCGGGGTGCTCCCAGGGTGTTTCTCTCAGAGCGTCTCAGGGCGATTCTTGGTCATCGCCATAAAGCCGGAGATCATTTTTACCAGGATCGCGGCGGCAAACAGCCCCAGCGCAGCGATCAGGGGCGTTCCTACCGTACCCACATGGTTTGCAAATACGTTGACTACCACAGCCATGCGGCCCTGAGCCAGAAGCACCAGCGCCACTGCATACAGCACAGCGGTCACGATATTCAGCAGGTCGAGGACCTGCCCCTCGCCTTTGGTGCTGGCGCCGACCAGGGTCACTACCTGGAGCACCAGGGCGACAAGGGAGACGACGTACACGCTGGCGGGCGCAGACTGTCCATCCTGAGCCATGACGGCATAGGCCACCAGCGCGGCGACTGCCAGAATAGCGGCAATTATGTTGAAATAGAATCCTATTGCTTTCTGCTGTTTCATGAACGGTACCTCCTTACTGCGCACTGCTTGTTTTCTTGTCTTTTCTGCCGGAGCGGATGTACAGAATCAGGCACGCCGCCGCCAGGACGCCCAGGGCGATATCGACCCCGTAAAGCGCCTGCTGCCACCAGGGTGTGGCCGACACGACCTCCATGCTGGAGTCCAGGCCGTTGACAGCGTTGGAGTTGAGCGTCATGTACATGACCCGGTGAGCAGCCTCCCGGCAGGCCCACGCCAGCTCAGGATTCGCCTCCAGCTCCGCCTCGTTCAGATAGGGCAGATAGCGCTCGTTGCTGAACGCGCACCACTGGTCGGTGCCCGCGATAACGGAGGCCACCACCGGCATATAGTCGTGGGCCATGTCGGTCATCACGAACCCGTTCCAGCCCCACTCATCCCGCAGGATCGTGGTGAGGAACGAAGCATAGCTGCTGCTGGGCTCCAGGCCGAAGCGCGAGAAGGAGGACATGCCATACAGGGGCTTTCCGTCCACATAGGCACCCTCAAAGGCCCGGAGGTTGTTTTCACGGGCAGCCTGCTCGTTAAAGAAGCAGGCCAGTCCCTGACGGTACGTCTCCTGATCGTTGAACGCCATGTGCTTGCAGGCGGAGCCCAGGCCCATCTCGGTCATGGTGGCGATCTCGTCTGCACAGTGCAGAGTGGTCAGGACGGAGTCCTCGGAGCAGTACTCGTTGTTACGGCCGCCAAAGGCAGTGCGGTGCAGGTTGCCGCCAGGGCCGGTCTGTCCGCCCTTATCCGTCCAGAGGCCGTCGTTGCCCATCATCCGTCCGGTCGCAGAGGCGATCTCATGGCTATAGGTCGCCGTCCGGGTGGTGCCGGAGGGGTAGGTGTTGCAGCGGTAGGCCAGCAGCTCCTCAGAGGCTGTCTCTGCGTCGATATAATACTCGTTGGTGCTGTCGGTGGTGAAGCCCGCATTCAGACCGTTGGGTCCGTCGGTGTTGTTGTTGGAGGGCATTCCGATGGAGCTCACGCTGGGATAGAGGGTATAGATGCAATAGCAGTAGTCCTCATAGGACATCTGATCCAGCAGCAGATCCCACATCTCGTTGTCGTAGTCGTCCCGCACATCCCACAGCATCATCAGGGTGTAGCCGGTATCCGCCTCGGTGGTCAGTCCCTCCAGCGTGATGCTGGTATCCTGCACATAGGAGACATCCGTCCCCGAATCCGTATTCAGCCGGGCCACCATCTCGTCGCTGGGGACGATGTCCGTATAGGCCTGCGGGAAGGTTGCATCCCAGTCGGAGCGGGAGAGATAGGTGACGGTGCCGGGCAGCCAGTAGTTCAGGTCGCAGTCGTCCAGCTGGTTGGTCACCTCATAGCCGGTCTCGCTCTCCGGAATGGTGGTCAGGGCATCCACCACCCACTCCTTGGCCTGAGACGCATCGCCATCGGCGGTCATCCCGTCCGCGACCGTCTTGCCCTTGGCGGCCAGAATGTTGTTCAGAGCCTCGTGAGCGCCGTTGCCGGTGGCAATGTAGTAGGTGCCGGCGTCCAGGATGTAGGTCTTGGCGTTGGTGTAATCATAGGAGGCCAGGTAACGCAGATTCAGGGAGACCTCCACCGTCTGAGAAGCGCCCGGCTCCAGCGTGTCCGTCTTGCCGTATCCCAGCAGCTGTACGCTGGATTTCTCCACCAGATTGGTCTGGTCATACTCGGTATACGGAGACTGCGCATAGATCTGGACGGGATACTTGCCCGCCACAGCGCCGGTGTTGGTGACCGTGACTGTGGCGACGCCGGTGCGGCTGTCCACGTCCATGGTGACCTCGTCCAGCGTGGTCTCAAAGATCGTATAGCTCAGGCCCTCGCCAAAGCCATAGGTGACCTCTTCCTCGTAATCCCAGGCCTCGCCGGTGGTGGAGCCTGTGGCCGAGGCGGCGTTGCCCTGACCCAGGACCATATCCTCATAGCGGGTCTCATAGTACTTGTAGCCCACATAGAGTCCCTCAGCGTAGACCACATAATGGGTGTAGGTGTCGCCCTCCAGCTGTGTGCTGTCAAAGGTGAAGGTGCCGGTGTTGATCGCCGCCGGGTTGTTGGTGTTGCTGACCGTAATGGTGTCCGCCAGCCGGCCGGAGGGGGAGACGTTGCCGCAGAGAATATCGGCAATACCGTACATACCTACGTTGCCCACAGCGCCGCACCAGAGAATGGCGCTGATCTGAGGATCGTTTTTCAGCTCCTCAATCTCCACCATATTGTCGGTGTTGACAAACACGATCACATTGTCAAAGTTCGCCTTGGCCTCTTCGATCACGGCGCGCTCGTCTGCGCTGAGCTGCAAAATATTGTGCTCCCCGTCGCCGCCATTTTCTGTGGAGAGGGGCTCCATGGAGAAGTCAGAGCCCTCGCCGGTCATACGGGCGATGACCACAATAGCTGCGTCGTTATACTCCGCATAGCTCTCCTCTGCCTCGGCCGGATACATATCTACGGGGATCTCCGCCAGGGAGTCCGCCCGGTTCTGCCAGGTGAAGGCGTATTGCGCCTCGCCGGTCCAGGCGTTGACCCCGACCTCGGACTGCTCTGCACCCAGTTCCTCATAGAAGTCGTTCATCACCGGGTTAATCTCAAGGCCCACGCTTTCGCAGGCGGTGGACAGCTTGGTGGCCAGCGACTCGTCGAAGGATGCGCCGCCGGACGTGGCGGAGAAGCAGGAATGGACGCTGGAAATGCCCAGCAGCGTCACCTTGGAGCCGGTTTCCAGCGGCAGGCTGTCGTTCTCATTTTTCAACAGCACGGCGCCCTCGGCCACCGTCTGGCGAATCAGCGCCTCACGGGCTTCCACCAGCTCCTCGGCTGTGCTGTAATCAGACTTGAAATAGGTGGTGTCTGTGCTCCCGTCCTCGGACGTCACAAACTGGTAGGACTGGGTCCCCAGCACATCGTTCACCTTGCTTGCCCATTCGCTGGCAATGGCGGTCACGCCAATGCAAAGGGCGGTCAATGCTGCAAGCGTCTGGGTCAGGCCCCGGAACACCTTGCTCTTTCGAGACAGTTTCATCTCATACCTCCGTTTCTTGAATTGACAAACTAACTGACTGTGCGGTGTCTTTTTCCCACCGCCTCCTCTCTCCCTGTCGTCCGGCTGCGTCAAATCAGGTCGCTGCCTGAGCCGGCGGTTCTTATATAATAAATTTGCAGATGAGCAAATATGCTATTGCTCTCATCAAGCGTCGTTCTCCAGCGGCTCAGCCAGGTTCTGCGGCATCCACCCGTTCTTCCAGCAACGGGCCAGGTCCCAGCTCTCCTTCCAGTCCTCGTCCATTTTGCCGGAGCGATCACGCCAGAGCTGATAGTTCCAGTAGACATAGCCTGCGCTCACCGACCAGGCGTCCATCTGGAGAGCCGCCACCTCCCGGTAGCGCTTTCTCGCCTCTGCCTCTGCGTCGGGGTCGCCCTGCTTGGCCCGGTCTCCGGCGTAGCGGTTGCTGATGCACCACTCGCCCACCATCACTGGGACGTGCTTTGCCACCTGGGAGAGCTTCCACTTGTTGAAGCCCACATAGATGCGATAGCACCAGAGCTGATGGATAGGGACGAAAGACTCCATGGCGAAGATGTAAATGTGAGTGTCCAGACAGACGTTCTTCATCCCGCTCTCGTCAAAGAACCGGTTCCAGCCGGTGAGCCGGAATCCGTCGTGGAACACGATGGTCTTCTCCTCCGGCAGAATGGCCCGGAGCCTGCGGTATGCCTCCCGGTAGAAGGGCTTCAAAAACTTCATGGGCACATAGGAGGACCCCTTCGCCTCCTCCTTGTCCACCGGCTTGCCCCGGATGGGGCCGGAGGGGGAGGACAGCCACACCGTCAGGCTGATGGGCTCGTTGAGCACCTCGATGCCGTACAGGGCGGGATGGTCCACATACCGCCGGGCCAGACGCTCCAGCACGGTCAGGGCGAACTCTACCTCCTCCGGATCCTTGCACCACTTGCACACGCCGGTGAGGCCGCCGTTGTCATAGCCGTTCTGACTGCCCGGAACGGTGTGCAGGTCGATGAGCACCTGGATGTCGTATTTCTCCGCCCACTGGAAGGCCAGGTC
Organism: Clostridiales bacterium; assembly: GCA_020861055.1. Classification (GTDB taxonomy): domain Bacteria; phylum Bacillota; class Clostridia; order Oscillospirales; family Oscillospiraceae; genus Onthomonas. Next base: position 7,193 of record JAJBTD010000219.1, read on the forward strand.
CAGGTATTCGATGCAGCCGTTGAAGGGCGGTCTGTCTCCAAAGACAAAGAAGGGGACCGGGATACGCACCAGGTTGACCCCATGGCCCTTCAGATCCTTGAAGTCCTGCTCCGTCACATAGCTGTCCCGGTGGGCCTTCATCCGCCGGGCCAGCCCCTCCTTGTCCATCAGCCGGTTCAGCCAGACCTCGTCCTTTGCGCCGGTCCCCT
>JAJBTD010000171.1 GCA_020861055.1 Clostridiales bacterium
GCGTCGGACCGCGTCTCCGCCGGATCGTCGTCCATGACGTAGCCGCCGATGGTGTAGGTGTAGATGGTGGTGTTATTCGTGACCGTGTCGATCGTCCCGGACACCTGTGACGCAGCCAGGGAGAGGTAGACGGAGCCTGCGGAGATGAGCAGGGACAGCAACCAGGCCAGAATCCGCCGGGGCAGGGCAAGATTCACCGTCTCCACGGCGTGCTTTCCCTGGGGAGGACGGTTTTTGGCAGGCTTCAGGGCCATCAGCCCGGTGAACAGCAGGAGGAGAACGAGCACGATGACCATCAGGATCAGGTATCGCTCCGGCAGCATGTCCAGCTTCCAGACCAGCCAGCCCAGCAGCGCCTCGGTGAGCAGCTGCACCAGCAGCAGGACAAGAGAAATTCGCTTTACCGTTTTCAATGCTTTCATATGCACACATCCTCTCCGCCCCGGAGGAAATCCGGAGCAGGTCTGTTTTTGTCGAATTGCGTTCCTCATTATAGCACAACGTTTTCGCCCGGTGAACTGTTTTTTAGAATTTTTAAGGATGAGAAAGGGATAAATAAACCGGAAAGGCTGGGGCGCTTTCTTGCATTTTTTACAAAAGAGCGGTACAATAACGGGAAACGGACGCTTCCAACAGAAAGGAATTGCAGTATGAAGCAGAATGACCGTCTCCACGGCTTTATCGTGGAATATGCCCAGCCCCTGCCGGAGCTGAAGGCCACGCTGTACCGGATGACCTATGAGAAAAATGGGGCCGACCTGGTGTGGCTGGACCGGGAGGACGAGAACAAGACCTTTGCCATCACCTTCAAGACCATCCCCCAGGACGATACCGGCGTTTTCCACATTCTGGAGCACTCCGTCCTCTGCGGTTCGGACAAGTACCCGGTAAAGGAGCCCTTTGTGGAGCTGCTGAAAAGCTCCCTCCAGACCTTTCTGAACGCCTTCACCTTTCCGGACAAGACCTGCTACCCCGTCTGCTCCCGGAACGACCAGGACTTTCTCAACCTGATGGACGTCTATCTGGACGCCGTGCTCCATCCTCTGAGCGTTACCGACGACCACGCCTTCCGCCAGGAGGGTTGGCACTATGAGCTGGACGACCCCCAGGGAGAGCTGACGGTAAACGGCGTGGTCTACAACGAGATGAAGGGGGCCTACGCCGACCCGGACACGGTGCTCATGCGGGAGATGAACGCCCTCCTGTTCCCGGACAACTGCTATGGCTACGAGTCCGGGGGCTATCCGGACGCCATCCCCACGCTCACCTATGAAAACTACTGCGCCAGCCACCGACGGTTCTATCACCCCTCCAATTCCCGCATCTTCCTGGACGGCAGCGTGGACCTGGACGCCGTTCTGGCCAAGCTGGACAGCTTCCTCGCCCCCTATGACCGGCTGGAGGTGGATTCCGACATTCCCATGCAGGCCCCTGTCGCCCCGGCAAATCAGACGGCCTGGTATCAGGTGGGGCCGGAGGACGACGGGACCAATAAGGCGATTTTGGCCCGTGGCTGGGTGTTCGCCCGCTTCGACGAGCGGGAGAAGATCGCCGCCTGCGAGGCCCTCACCGACGCCCTGTGCGGCTCCAACGAGGCGCCGCTGAAAAAGGCCCTGCTGGAGCAGGGACTGGCGGAGGACGTGGAGTTCCAGTCCTGGGACGGCACCCAGCAGCGGTACGTCCTGCTGGTGGTGCGTCACACGGACGAAAGCAAACAGGCCCAGGTCTGGCAGACGGTGGAGCGTGTCCTCCGGGAGCAGGCTGACGGCGGCCTGGACCGGAGCCGGGTGGCCTCTGTCCTGAACCGGATGGAATTTAAGGCCAGGGAACGAGACATGGGCGGCTTCCCCAAGGGGCTGGCTTTGGCCCTGGACTGCGCCGAGAGCTGGCTCTACGGCGGCGACCCCGCCCAGAACCTCCAGTGCGGCGAGCTGTTCGCCTCTCTCCGGGAAAAGCTGGAGCAGGGCTGGTTTGAGGAATTTATCCGCACCGCCCTTCTGGATTGCCCCCATCAGGCCACGGTCTGCCTGCTGCCCAGCGCCACGCTGGGCGAGGAAAAGGCCCGCAGGGAGCAGGCGCGGCTGGCAGCGGTCAAGGCAAACTGGACGCCTGAGGAGGTCCAGGCGGTCATCGACCGGTTCCGTCGGCTCCGGGAGCGCCAGAGCACGCCGGACAGCCCTCAGGCCCTGAGCGCCATTCCCACCCTGTCCCTGTCGGACATCCCCACCCAGCTCCACCGGACGCCTCAGGAGGAGGCCTCCGCCGACGGGGTGACGGTGCTCCATCAGCCTCTGGAGACGGGGGGCATCCTCTATCTGGACCTGTATTTCTCTCTGGAGGATTTGTCTCTGGACGAGCTGAGCCGGGTATCTCTCCTGGCCTCTCTCCTGGGCAAGCTGGACACGGTCCATTATTCCGCCATCGACCTGCGCAGCGTCATGGACGACTGTCTGGGCCGGTTCAGCGCCACGGTGCTTCCCCTGGCCCCGGAGGGCGAGCGGGAGCGCTGCACCCCCTGGCTGGTGGTCAGCGCGTCTCTCCTGGCCAGCCGCCGGGCAGAGGCCGCTGCGCTGATCCTGGAAATCCTCACCGGCACCCGGTTCGACGACGCCGCCAAGCTGGGCATCCTGCTGACCCAATTCCGGCTCCAGCTGGAGCAGGGCATTCAGGCCTCCGGCCACTCCTTCGCCGCTCAGCGGGCGGGGGCGTATCTCTCCGCCCAAAAGACTGCCATGGAGACGGTGGGCGGCATCGACTATCTCCGCTTCCTCCAGCAGACGGAGCAGGCTCAGGACGGGCTGTGTGACGCCCTGGCCGGACTGTCTGGCCGGATATTCTCCCGGCAGCGGCTCACCGTCAGCGTGACGGGGGAGATGGACGCAGACTGGGTGAAAACGCTGGCGGCGGGACTGCCCGACCTGCCGGTGAGCGAGCCCGTGGCCCTTCCCCGGCATTCTCCGGCAAAGGAGGGCTTCCAGATTCCCGCCCAGGTGAGCTTCGCTGCCAAGTCGGGGGCGCTCCCAGGCGCCGAGCGCTGCACCGGTACCGCCCTGGTGGGGGCCAACCTGCTGACCTATGACTATCTGTGGAACACTGTCCGGGTACAGGGCGGCGCCTACGGGGTGGGCCTCCGGGTGGACTCCGGCGGCAGCGTCCGCTTTTGGTCCTATCGGGACCCCAGCCCCCGGCAGTCTCTGAACCGCTTTGACGGGGCGGGGCAGGCCCTCGTCCAGACCGCGCAGTCCGGGGACGATCTGACGAAATATATCGTCAGCACCGTGGGCAGCGACCAGCCGCCCCTGTCTCCCCGGACGGAGGGCTTCCAGGAGGCGGTCAACCGCCTCTCCGGCAGCACCTGGGAACAGCGGCAGCAGCGGTATACCGAAATCCTGAACACCACTCCCGCTCAGCTGGAGGCGCTGGGCGCGTCCCTGACCGCAGCGGCGGAGAGCGCCGGTATCTGCGTCATCGGCGGCAGCGCCGCTCTGGACGCCTGCGCCGACGTGCTGGAGCGCCGGGAGAACCTCCTGTAAGGCCTCTCCCCCGCTCCCGCCGGGACAGATAAAGGGAATAGCGACAACGTAAAAACGTCCGGGGACGAGCCGCCGTATAGCGGCCTGTCCCCGGACGAACTGCTGTCTGGAGATAGGGCGATCTCTCCCCTATTTCTTGTCCCGCCGATGGGCGGCCAGGGTGATGATGTTGAGCAGCTGGATGACCACAATAATGACCAGAGTGACCACAAAGACCCCCAGCCAGCCCAGGAGACACTTGAGGACGATGGTTCCGATATCCATGGAAAACGCTCCTTTCTATCAGGCGAACAGGGTCAGGATCAGGCCCCCGGCGATGACCGAGGCGATCTGGCCGGAGACGTTGACTCCGGCGGCGTGCATGAGCAGGAAGTTCTGGGGGTCCTCCTCCAGCCCCATCTTGTGAATGACACGGGCAGACATGGGGAAGGCGGAGATGCCCGCCGCGCCGATCATGGGGTTGATCTTCTCCCTGGCGAACAGGTTGTAGATCTTGGCCACCAGTACGCCGCCCACCGTGTCAAAGATAAAGGCGATGAGGCCCAGGCCCAAAATCATCAGGGTCTCCTTGCTCAGGAAGGCCTCCGCCTGCATTTTGGAGGCCACGGTGATGCCCAGAAACAGGGTGATGAGGTTGGCCAGCACCTTCTGAGCGGTGTCGGAGAGGCTGTCCAGCACGCCGCACTCCCGGATGAGGTTGCCGAACATGAGGAAGCCGATGAGGGCCACGCTCCGGGGGGCCACCAGCCCGGCGATAATGGTGATGATGATGGGGAAAAGGATCTTGGTGGTCTTGGTCACCTCCCGCCCGGCATACTTCATCCGGATACGCCGCTCCTTCTGGGTGGTGATGAGCCGGATGACCGGGGGCTGGATGATGGGGACCAGGGCCATGTAGGAGTAGGCCACCACGATAATGGGCCCCACATACTGGCTGTTGAGGTAGTTTGCCACAAAGATGGAGGTGGGGCCGTCGGCGGCGCCGATGATGGCGATGGAGGCGGCGTCTGCGATGTCAAAGCCCAGGAGAGAGGCCATGATGAGGGTGAAAAAGATACCGAACTGGGCCGCCGCCCCGAAGATCATCAGCTTGGGATTGGAGAGCAGGGGCGTGAAGTCGATCATCGCCCCGATGCCCACAAAGAGCAGCAGGGGGAACAGCTCGTTGGCGATGCCGGAGTCAAAGAGCACATCCAGCACGCCGGTCTCCTCGATGCCGTCGATGATCTGGGTCACCGCCCCGGACTGGGGCAGGTTCACCAGAATGGTGCCGAAGCCGATGGGCAGCAGCAGGGTGGGCTCCATGTCCCTGGCGATGGCTAAATAGATCAGCAGTCCGCCAATGAGCCACATGACCACCTGCTGCCACTGGAGATTGAGAACATTTCCAAACAGGTCTGCCATAGGGAAAAATCTCCTTTCTGTTTCTCAGCACTACAGGGGAGAAAGACAAAACCTTTGCCGGGGACAGAAAAACACTCGCTCTGTCTCCGGCAAAGGTCTCGCTCTTTGAGATGGCTCCGGGCATTGTGCCGTACTGACGGGGCCATCACATCCGTAATACCGGATGCAAGCTACTCCCCCCTGCGGGAATGGGAGCGCCCGGCAAAGCTCCGGCAGCTCCGATAAAAGAATATCGGATATGGGGAAAAATGTCAAGAGTTTGGTGCAGAGTTTTCAAATAAATCTGCTTCCTCCCACAATCCCCGTTTGAATGACCTCCCGATGGACTACAATAGAGAAAACAGCCCGGAGGTCGGGCTTTTCTGACAGGAGGACGCATTATGGGAGACGCAGTCTTTTCCGCCACGGCCCAGGAGGCCATCGGCTATTCCAGGGAGATCGCCAGCAGGCTGGGCCACGGCTATGTAGGCTCGGAGCACCTGCTCCTCTCTCTGCTCCACTTCGAGCGGGGACAGGGGGCGCAGCTGCTGCTGCGCCACGGGGTACAGGAGGCGGCCCTCCGCCGCTCGGTGACAGAGCTGGTGGGAGAGGGGACGCCGGGGGCGTCCCCGGAGCTGGGCCTGACCCCCTGCTGCCGGCATATTATCCAGATGGCTGCGGAGGAGCAGGGCCGTCTCCGAAGCGGCGAGGTGACGCCGGACCATTTGATGCTGGGCCTGCTCCGGGAGCGGGAGGGCATGGCCTGCCTGCTGCTGAAGCGGGCGAAGCTGGACTGTCCCCTGGTCTACCGGCAGCTGGCCGCCCTCATGGGGGACGGCAGCGGAGCGGCCTCCCCCTCCCGAAAGCCGGGCCGGGAGGCGGAGACGGTGCGGGAGTCCCGGCTGCTGGACCAGTTTGGCCGGGACCTGACCCGGATGGCGGAAAACGGCCGGTTAGATCCGGTGACCGGCCGGGAGCAGGAGCTGGACCGGATGGTTCAGATTTTATGCCGCCGGACGAAAAACAACCCCATCCTCCTGGGCGACCCCGGCGTGGGCAAGACCGCCGTGGCGGAGGCCCTGGCCCAGCGGATCGCCGACGGACAGGTGCCCTCCCCTCTCCGGGAAAAGCGGATACTGGCGGTGGACCTGTCCTCCACCGTGGCGGGCACCAAGTACCGGGGGGAATTTGAGGAGCGGGTGAAGCGCATCCTCCGGGAGGTCCAGCGGCTGGGCAACATGATCCTGTTTATCGACGAGATACACACCCTCATCGGCGCGGGCTCGGCGGAGGGTTCCATCGACGCGGCGGACATCCTCAAGCCCGCCCTCAGCCGGGGAGAGCTACAGGTCATCGGGGCCACCACCCAGGAGGAGTACCGAAAGCACATCTACAAGGACGCAGCCCTGGCCCGCCGGTTCCAGCCCATCCAGGTGGAGCCGCCGGACCGGGACACGTCTATTGCGATTTTGACCTCTCTCCGGCCCCGGTACGAGGCCCACCACCAGCTGACCATCTCTCAGGGGGCCATCGAGGCAGCGGTGGACTACTCCGTTCGCTATCTGCCGGACCGGTTCCTGCCGGACAAGGCCATCGACCTGATGGACGAGGCGGCGGCACGGGTGCGCATCCGGCTGGAGACCCCCTCCGACGGGTGCCGTCAGCTGGCGGAAAAGCTCCAGTCCGTCCAGCAGCAGCTGGAGGAGACGGTGCGCAGTCAGGACTTTGAGCAGGCGGCGCTGCTCCGGGACGCCGAGCTGCGCTTCCGCCGCCAGCTCCAGGAGGCGAGACGCCGCCCCGCCGTCCAGCCCCCGCCCCAGGTGGAGGCGGAGGACGTGGTGGAGGTGATCGCCCGCTGGACGGGAGTGCCCCTGCAGAGCATCACCCAGGGCGAGGCGGAGCGGCTGCTCCATCTGGAGGAACGGCTCCGCCGCCGGGTGGTGGGCCAGGACGAGGCGGTGCGGGCGGTCAGCGCCGCCATCCGCCGGAGCCGGGCAGGGCTTCAGGAGGAGACAAGGCCCATCGGCTGCTTCCTGTTTGCCGGCTCCTCCGGAGTGGGCAAGACAGAGCTGTGCCGCGCCCTGGCGGAGGCGCTGTTCGGGGACCAGAACGCCCTCCTGCGGCTGGACATGAGCGAGTATATGGAGGCCCACTCCGTCTCCCGGCTCATCGGCTCTCCCCCCGGCTATGTGGGCCACGAGGAGGGCGGACGGCTCACCGAGGCGGTGCGGCAGCGGCCCTACCGGGTCATCCTGCTGGACGAACTGGAAAAGGCCCACGCCGACGTGTGGAACCTGCTCCTCCAGATCATGGAGGAGGGCTCCCTCACGGACAGCCAAGGCCAACGGGCGGATTTTCGGAATACGGTGCTGGTGATGACCACCAACGCAGGGGGAGAGGCGCTGGCGAGAGCGCGTCAGCCCCGGGGCTGTGGCA
>JAJBTD010000090.1 GCA_020861055.1 Clostridiales bacterium
TGCCATTCAGCGCTGCGCCGCCGACCAGGTGGCGGAGGTGGCCGGCTCTGAGGGTCCCCTGCCCAACGACGAGATCAAGGGACGCATTATCGGTCGGGAAGGCCGGAACATTCGGGCACTGGAAACCCTCACCGGTGCCGAGCTCATCATCGACGATACCCCGGAGGCCATCACCATCTCCTGCTTTGACCCGGTCCGCCGGGAGATCACCCGGATCGCACTGGAGCGCCTGATCGCCGACGGCCGCATCCATCCCGCCCGTATTGAGGAGATGGTGGAGAAGGCCAAGCGCGAGGTGGAGGCCACTATGAAGGCCGAGGGCGAGCGGGCCATTCTGGAGACCAACGTCCACAACCTGCACCCGGAGCTGGTCCGGCTCCTGGGCCGGCTGCACTACCGCACCAGCTACGGCCAGAACGTGCTCAACCACTCCATCGAGGTCTCCCAGCTGGCCGGGCTTCTGGCCGCCGAGATCGGAGCAGACGTGGCCCAGGCCAAGCGGGCCGGACTGCTTCATGACCTGGGCAAGAGCGTGGACCACGAGATCGAGGGCTCCCACGTCCAGATCGGCGTGGACCTGGCCCGGCGCTACAAGGAGAGCGACGCCGTCGTTCACGCCATCGCCGCCCACCACAACGACATCGAGCCCCAGACCATCGTCGCCTGTCTGGTTCAGGCCGCCGACGCCATCTCCGCCGCCCGTCCTGGCGCCCGCCGGGAGAACGTGGAGAACTATATCAAGCGTCTGGAGCGTCTGGAGGAGATCTCCTCCTCCTTCAAGGGGGTGGAGCTGGCCTACGCCATCCAGGCCGGACGGGAGATCCGGGTCATGGTCAAGCCCGAAGAGGTCAGCGAGGACCAGATGGTCATCCTGGCCAGGGACATCGCCAAGCAGATCGAGGAGACCATGGAGTACCCCGGCCAGATCAAAGTCAACCTGATCCGGGAGACCAAGGCCGTGGAGTACGCCAAATAACGGCCCCTTCTATCCAACCATATCGAAACCGGGCGGAGATTGCCACCGTACAGTCTCCGCCCTTGCTTTTTGTCCGGTTTTCGAGTATACTTCTGACAAAGAACCAAACGACGGGAGGACTGCCCCATGTATATCCGCAAGCTGTTTGCCCAGAAGAGTTGTCTCTTCTCCATCGAGATCTTTCCCCCCAAGCAGGTGCTCCACTGGCCCGCCCTCCAGCAGACCCTGCGGGAGATCCAGCCCGTCCATCCGGACTTCGTCAGCGTCACCTGCTCCGCCGGAGGCTCCGGCGCGGGAGGCGTCTCCACCGGCCAGGTGGCCTCCTATCTGAAAAACGAGATGGGGATGGAGCCCCTGGCCCACCTGACCTGTCTGGGGGGCGACCGGGCAGGCATCGAGGCCAGTCTGGACCAGCTGTTCGCCTCCGGCATCCAGAACCTGATGATTCTCCGGGGGGACCGGAATCCCAACATCCCCCAGTACCACGACTTCGCCCACGCCAGCGACCTGGCCGCCTTCGTCCGGGGCAGGTACGAGGCGTTCGGCCTCTCCGGGGCTTGCTACCCTGACGTACACCCGGAAAGCCCCTCTCTCCGGGAGGACGTGCGCTGCCTCCGGGTGAAGCAGGACAGCGGTGTGTCCCATCTGGTGACCCAGATGTTCTTCGACAACGCCCGGTTCTACCGCTACATGACCCGTATCCGCAAGGAGGGCATCGACCTGCCCGTCTCCGCCGGGGTCATGCCCATCGTCCGCAAGAGCCAGATCACCCGCACCATCGCCCTCTCCAGCGCCACCGTCCCCCCCGACTTCCAGGCCCTTCTGGACCGCTGGCAGGACGACCCGGACGGGCTTTACAAGGCGGGCATCGACTACGCCGTGGGCCAGCTCCGGGACCTGATCGACGCCGGGGCCGACGGCGTTCACCTGTACGCCATGAACAACGCCGACGTGGTGCTGCGGGTCTACGACGGGATTAAGGATTTGCTCTGACGTATCCCTGTCTAGGAGAGATGGCGCCCGGCCCTCGACGAGAAAAGGAGGAATGACGATGGAAAATGTGATTGTAATCATTTCCGCCCTCGCCGGAGTGGTAGGCATGGTAACAGGCGTCATCGGAATCGTGCAGGCGCACTATGCCCGTGAGGAGGCGAAGATAGCCAATTGGATCGCGGAAAAGGCCAACCAGATCGCCAGAGATCAATATAAGCTAGAGGTTCAGATCGAACGGCTTGCCTGGGTGGATATGGTGCCAGAGGATTTCATACATAGAAATATCCTTGACTTGTGTGAGCAAAATGACGAAGACTCTTTCATGCGCCGTATATTTGATGAAGCAAAGTATATCGATAAAAAGAATATCGGCCAATATTTTAGAAAAACACTGGCCGCTAATCACCGCGTAGTTTTTGAATTGCGGATGTGTATCAAATGCAATGCAACCATTGTGCAGCTAGAGATGAAAGACTTCCGTATCCATGGGTGCAGTTTTACTGAAGTAAGGTATTCTAAAGTCACCTCTTACCCATCTATATATCAAAGCCATTTTCGTGTGGTATCTGAAAAAGGCAGGATAAGGACTACTCTTGCATGGCCTGTTTTTATCAAAACCAATTTGCCTGAAAATGGCAGAATTGTGGTATATGTGATTGTTTCCGCTGGTAGTAAAAACGCCAATACAGCGCTAAAGAACGCAATCAAAAACGGCGAGTCAAGCGTCGAGTTTGACATGGAGTTCATTACGGTATCGGGAGTACACTTGAGGAAGAAAAGTTACACCGATTTCATCGCAGGAAAAAGAGCCGGTAGCGCCGAGCTGCCGGAGGCGTAGGCGAAACCCCCATCTCCTCCGCTCCTCTCTTTTCCTTTTGGCTCCGCCGTAAAACGCCTGGGGCACGCCTGGAGCCTGAGGCCGCTGGCAAGTGCGCCTTTCTCCGGGCCATGGGCGGCGAGGACCAGGCCTTTGACGACATGGACAACATCGACATCCCCGATTTGAGGTGAGCGGCATGAGCGATATTTTGAAGTCCTTCTCGCTGGAGGGCAAGGTGGCCCTGATCACCGGCGGCACCTACGGCATCGGCTTCGCCATCGCCAGGGCCTTCGGTGAGGCGGGGGCCAGGGTGGTCTTTAACGGCCACAACGAGAGTCGTCTCCGGGACGCGGAGGCCCGTTACCGGGAGGCCGGTATCGAGGCGAAGGGCTACTTCTGCGACGTCACCGACGAGGCGCAGGTGCAGGCGATGGTGGCGCAGATCGCCCAGGAGGTGGGCGTGATCGACATTCTGGTGAACAACGCCGGGATGATCAAGCGCATCCCCATGTGCGAGATGTCCGCCGCTGACTTCCGCCAGGTGGTAGACCTGGACCTGAACGCCCCCTTTATCGTCTCCAAGGCGGTGCTGCCGGGGATGATGGACAAGGGCCACGGCAAGATCATCAACATCTGCTCCATGATGAGCGAGCTGGGCCGGGAGACCGTCTCCGCCTACGCCGCCGCCAAGGGCGGGCTGAAAATGCTGACGAAAAATATCTGTTCTGAGTTCGGCGGGCGCAACATCCAGTGCAACGGCATCGGCCCCGGCTACATCGCCACCCCTCAGACTGCGCCTCTCCGGGAGCCTCAGCCCGACGGCAGCTGCCACCCCTTCGAACAGTTCATCTGCGCCAAGACGCCTGCGGAGCGCTGGGGCACGGTGGACGACCTGACCGGCCCGGCGGTGTTCTTGGCCTCCGACGCCTCCAACTTCGTCAACGGACAGATTTTGTATGTGGACGGCGGCATCCTGGCCTACATTGGCAGGCAGCCGTGACCCCATGAGACGAAACGGCTGGCTGACCGCCCCATCGGGGTGCGCCGCCCACTTCCTCCGCCAGCGGTGGAGGGGATACCGGACTTCGGCTACAAGGATTAAATACAGACAAAAACAGGCCGGAGCTGCTGTCAAAAGCGGCTCCAGCCTGTTTTATGTGTGCTGAGGCGTTACCGGGTTTCCCGGCGCAGCTCGTCCTCATCCCGGAGGAACCGGCGCTGGATGGGCTCCTGCTTCCGGCTGAGAGAGGGCATCCGACCGATCAGGGCCAGCAGCCCGAAGGCGGCGGCTGTCAGGGCGGCCAGAATGGAGAAGATGAGCAGAATATTCGAGATCGTCTTTTTCATGGGACACCTCCTTGATCCTGTTACCTACAGTGTACATGATTTTACCTGGAGAAACAACGCTGATTTTGTAAATTGAATGTGAAAATTACGCCTCGTCCTCCATCAGCTGTTCCATCTCGTCGATGAGGCTGCCGAACAGGGCCAGCGCCTGCTCGATGGGCTGGGGGGAGGCCATGTCCACCCCGGCGCCCCGGAGCAGGGTGATGGGGTCGGCGGAGCTGCCGCCGGAGAGGAAGTTCAGATAGTCCCGGACGGCGGGCTCACCCTCCTTCAAAATCCGCTGAGACAGGGCGATGGCGGCGGCGTAGCCGGTGGCGTACTGGTAGACGTAGAAGTTGTAGTAGAAGTGGGGAACTCTGGCCCACTCCAGGGCGATCTGGTCGTCCGCCACGATGTCCGGGCCGTAGTAGTCCTCGTTGAGCTTGCGGTAGAGGGCGCACAGGGCGTCGGCGGTCAGCCCCTCCCCCCGCTGGGTCATCTCGCTGACCGTCAGCTCGAACTCGGCGAACATGGTCTGACGGTACAGGGTGGAGCGGAACTGCTCCAGGAAGTAGTTGATGAGGTAGGCCCGCTCCCGGCGGCCGGTGGTCTTGCTCAGCAAATGCTCCATGAGCAGAGCCTCGTTGCAGGTGGAGGCCACCTCCGCCACGAAGATCACATAGGGCTGATAGGCGGCGGGCTGGTGGGCCTGGGAGAGATAGGTGTGGAGAGAGTGGCCCATCTCGTGGGCCAGGGTGAACACGTCGTTCAGGGTGCCGTGGTAGTTGAGCAGCACGAAGGGGTGGGCGGTGGAGGAGGAGGAATAGCCGCCGGAGCGCTTGCCCACGTTCTCATACACGTCGATCCACCGGTTCTGGAACCCCTCCCGGAGCATGGCCTGGTACTCCTCCCCCAAGGGGGCCAGGCCCTCCAGGACGATCTGCTGGGCCTGCTCATAGGGGACCGTCCTGTCCGCATCCGCCACGATGGGGGTGTAGATGTCGTAGAAATGAAGCTCGTCTACCCCCAGCAGCTTTTTCCGCAGGGCGGTGTACCGGTGGAGGGTGGGCAGGTTAGCCCGGACGGTGGAGATCAGATTGCGGTACACCGCCTCCGGCACCTCCGTCCGGTCCAGGGCGGCGGCCAGGGGAGAGGGATACCGCCGGGCCTGGGCGGAAAACAGCAGCTGTTTCATCTGGGCGGAGAGGACGGCGGCGCAGGTGTTGCGGAACTGGCCGTAGACCCCGTACAGGGACTCGTAGGCGCTTTTGCGCAGCGCGCGGTCCTGGCTGTTCATCAGGGAGGTGAAGCCCCCGTGGGTGACGGGGTGGGACGCCCCCTGGCTGTCCGTGGCGTCCGGGAACCGGAGGTCGGCGTTGTTCAGGGTGGCGTAGATGTCCCCCGGCCCCTCGGTCACCGCCCTTGCCCCTGCCAGCAGAGATTCCTCCGCCGGGGAGAGGATGTGCTCCCGACGGCTGCGGATGCGGTCCAGCTTCCGGCGGTAGAGGGTCAGGGCGGGCTCCCTGGCATAGAAGTCCTCCAGAGTGTTCTCCGGGATGGACAAAATCTCATTGTCCTCCCAGGCCCCCGCCCGGTCGATCTCCACCATCAGCCCCATGGCCTGGGCGTACATATCCTGATATTTGGCCACACGGGTGTCCTGGTCCCGCTTCCGGCAGGCGTAGCTGAACAGGTCCTGGCAGGCCAGGCTGATCTCGTCGCCCAGCCGCAGGTCGTCCAGCAGGGCCTTCGGGCTGTCTGCCAGATGCCCCTCCAGGGCCTTCTGCCGCTGAGGATAGGATTTGGCGGCGTTCAACGCCTCCTGCCAGGCTTCATCCGAGGGGAAAATGTCCTCTGTGGCCCAGGTATAGGCCGGGTCCAGCTCCTTGCGTTCCTTTGGTGCGTTCATATTCCTGTAAATCCTTTCTGTTTCGGTTTGGGCGCTCCGGCGGTCACAACAGCGACCGGACCAGCCGGACCGCCACCCCCAGCACACGGGCGACGCCTGCTTCGAAGTCGCTGACGGGGATAATGCGGGTGTCGTAGCCGGGGTTCTCCGGCTGGAGAAAGACCCAGTCCCCCTGACGGCGGAACCGTTTCAGGGTGGCGTCCTCCTCCTCCACCATGCAGGCCACGATCTGGCCGTTCTCCGCAGTGGACTGCTGGTGGATGAGCACCAGATCGCCGTTCCGGATGTCGGCATTGATCATGCTGTCTCCGGAGACCCGGAGGTAAAAATACTCCTGGGGCCGGGGGACGTCCGCCGAGGCATAGCCCGCCACCTGCTGCTGAGCGATGGCGGGGACGCCCGCCTTGATTGCCCCCAGAATGGGGACGAGCTGCTCTCCCGGAGGGCAGACCGTCTCCCCGGTGGGGCTTCGGGGCACATCGTAGCCCTGGAGCCAGAGGGGGGAGACGCCCAGCTTGATGGCCATCTGGGTGGCGACGGTGGCCTTCGGCTCCCGCTGGCCCAGGACGTACCGGTTCAGGGTCTGGGGCTTCATGCCCAGCAGACGGCCCAGGGCGTCGTAGTTGAGCCCCTGCTCCTCCATCAGCGTGCGCAGCCGCTCCCCCAGGCGCTCCTGCTGCTCCATCCGGCTCACCTCCCCATTTTGCAGACTGGTTGTTAAAATATCATACCACAGCGGAGGGAGAAAAGCAAATCTCAGTTCCCGTCATATCCCCGCCCCACGGGACATACCCTGTACCAGCAAGGCAAAGGAGGACGACCCATGAGCTACGACGCAAATCCCTATCCCGCCGAGAGCAGCCACCACATCCTGCTGGAGAACCGGAACCGCCTGGCCGTCTCCGGGGTGGAGGAGGTGGAGAGCTTTGACGAGAACCAGATCGTCATGGCCACCTGTCAGGGAGAGCTGACCATCCGGGGTGAGGACCTGCACATCGAGCAGCTGAGCCTGGACGGGGGCGAGCTGAAGGTGGAGGGGACGGTGGACGCCCTCTCCTACGAGGCGCCAAGGGAAAAGGGAGGCTTCTTCTCCCGGCTGCTGGGCTAGGCCGTGGAGGTGGAGGTGGCCCTCCAGCTCCGGGAGCTGGGGACGGGCCTGCTTACCGGCCTGGGACTGGGGGTGTTCTACGACCTGCTGCGCATCCTCCGGCGGCGGCATCCGGGCCGGTGGCTGGGACT
>JAJBTD010000088.1 GCA_020861055.1 Clostridiales bacterium
GGGATCTACCCCCAGCACCACCGGGCCGAGAGCATCCGCAACAGCGCCCAGGCGGGTCTGCGCCAGTTCCCGAACGTGGTCATGACGCAGCACATGGCGTTCTACACCGATGCGGCGGTGGCCAAGATGGTTCAATGCGGCGTCGAGGGCATTTGCTCTGTGCTCTCCACCGGCAGCTATCGGACGCTGCTGTGAGGAAAATAAATCCAGGAACAAGTGCCGGGGTCAGGTTTTGTCTGGCCCCGGCACTGTCTGTTGTGTTACGACAGGCTCACAGCTCTGTCTGGCGCTCCGCGATCTGTCGGTCGAAATGCTGGTTGATCTGGTCGGTAAACTCCTGGGCGGCGTTGTAGCCCATCTTCTTGTGGCGGTTGTTCATGGCGGCCACCTCGATAATGACGGCCAGATTCCGTCCGGGCTTTACCGGGATGGTGAGGGTGGGCAGCTCCACGTCCAGGATGGAGGTGTACATGCTCTCCAGCCCCAGCCGGTCATAGAGCATCCCCTCCTTCCACTGCTCCAGGTTGATGACCAGATTGATCTCCTGGCTCTCCTTGACGGCTGCCATACCGAACAGGCGGCGCACGTCGATGACGCCGATGCCCCGCAGCTCCACATAGTACCGGATCAGCTCCGGAGCCATGCCGATGAGGGAGCCGGGGCCGACCCGGTGAATCTCCACGGCGTCGTCGGCGATGAGCCGGTGACCCCGTTTGATCAGCTCCACGGCGGTCTCGCTCTTGCCCACGCCGCTCTCTCCCAGCAGCAGCACTCCCTCGCCGTAAATCTCTACCAGAACCCCGTGTCGGGTGATCTGAGGGGAGAGGTGGCGGTTGAGAGAGGTGATGAGCAGGTTCTGGATGGCTGCGGTGTCCTGGCTGGTGCGCAGCAGCGTCCGGTCGTACTTCTCCGCCGCCGCCAGGCATTCGGGAAAGACCTCCAGGTTCCGGGCGATGATGACGGCGGGCAGCGGCCGGGAGAACAGGTCGTCGAACCGCTGCCGCCGCTCCTCCGGGGAGAGCTTGGTGAGATAGGTCCACTCCACCATGCCCAGCAGCTGAATGCGCTCGATGTCAAAGTAGTCGTAAAAACCCACCAGCTGAAGGCCGGGTCGGTTGATGCTGGCCTTGAGGATGTGTATCTTCTCGTAGTCCTTGCAGCCATGAATCACCTCCAGGTTGAACTCCTTGATAATGGCCCCCAGCTCTACGAAATGGCCTCCGTACATAGGCGATGCCCTCCTGTTTCCATCTTTTTGTGATGACTTTAGTATAACGGTTTTGGGGGCGATTGGCAACGGTTTCTTGCGCATCTGCGGAGGTCAATTGTGCGGGCCGGGCTGTCCGGCAAAAAAATCGAGGCCAGGCAGATGCCTGGCCTCAAATCAGCTTTCGTATCTGAGCCGTTCGACGTTCTCACTGTGTCCGCATCGCCGCGATCATCCGCCGGAACATCTCCGCCAGTCCCACCGTAGGCTGCCAGCCCAGGGACTCCAGAGCGCCTGGGTCCAGGTTCAGGAAATGGTCGGCGGGATACTTTCTCCTGCTCTCCTCGGTGGCGGCGATTTTGACCGAAATCTCCCCGTTCGCCAGCTCCCGTGCCACCATCTCCCCCATCTCCCGGATGGAGGAATAGGTGGTGGGGTTGGCTGCGTTATAGGAGCACCCGGCCTGCCCCTTCAGCAGCACGGTCAGGATGGCGGCGGCGGCATCCATGGCGTAGACGTAGCAGTGCTTGCTCTTGCCCTCGGTTTGCAGGACAATGTCCTGCCGGTGCATGGCGCAGCGGGCAAACTCCGCAAAGACCCGCTTATCATTTGCCGCAACGCCGGGGCCAAAGGTCTGGGCCAGACGGACGCTCCTGGCGTTCAGGCCGTATTCGCTGGCATAGGCGGCGCACAGGGCCTCGCAGAGCCGCTTGCTCTCCGGGTAACAGTTGCGCACCACCAGGGGGTCCAGATAGCCCACATCCCCCTCGGCCAGCGGCGCTTCGGTGCGGATGGTGCCGTACATCTCCATGCTGGAGAGGTAGACAAAGCCCTCCGCCCCCTTGTCCTTCGCCATGGCCAACAGATTAGCGGTGCCGCCCACGGCGGCGGAGATCGTCTCCACCGGATGCTCCACAAAATAGGAGCTGGCAGTGGGGCTGGCTCCGTGTACCACATAGTCGATGGGCATGGCCAGCTCTGGCAGCCGCTCCACCGTACCCTCCGCCAGCAAAAGCCGGTCGCTGTATCGGAGCTGGGCGGCGAACTGCCGCTCTGCCCTCGCTGCGTCGCGCACCAGCATGACCACCGTGAGGCCGAGGCCGCGCACCCGATCAGCGTACAGCAGTCCGCTGGCCAGCGTGGAGCCGATCAGACCGGTGCCCCCGGTGAGCAGCAGAGTTTTCCCTTGCAGTCTCTGCCAGGGAATCTGCTCCTGGGCGGCAAAGCGTTCCAAGTCCTCCCGAAAGACAGGGGTATCCAGCCACATAATTCCTCTAACCTCCCGATATTTTATGAACTCTAATCTGCGCCGCCCTCTGGCCGGTGCAGCTTGGGGTAGATGACCGCCCGGATCGGTTTTTCCCAGAAGGGCAGGGCGCAGAAAATCGTCAGCAGCGCCGCCACCGGCAGGATGACCAGGTTGCTGACGCCAGCCGCCGCCGTCATTGCGTCGAAATGCAAGCCACTATATAGAACATAAAGGATGGGCCGGTGCAGCGTATAAATCTGCAACGTCCTCCGCCCAATGGCGGTAAACACCCTGCCTCCGGGAAGATGGCTTGGCATAACAGCAATCAGCGCCGTACAAAGCAGGGCGACCACCGCATAGTAGCCCAGGCGGATGAGTCCACCGAAAAAGGCCAAATCCACCTGTCCATAGCTCCCCAGTGCACTAAAACGGTTTCTCCCCGTTAACAGGGGGCGGAGAAAGTAAAAGTCATCTGTGCAGTGGAAGCAGATGACTGCCAATGCCGCCAGCACCAGCAGTCCGCCGATCCTGATCCATTTTCCCGACAGCTTTTCCGCCACCCTTGTTGGGTCCAGGCAGTAGCCGGCGAAGAAAAACGGGTAGAACACGATGGCGCGCATCAGCGCCATCGTATCGCCCACGTTGCTGTCGTAGCCGATAAAACAGGCCAGCACCACAGAGGCAATCAGCACCCACCGGTGAGAAAACCTGCTCAGAAAAATGGTGACAAGGTTGTACAAGAACAGCACCAGGGCATACCATGGCAGACCGGCAGACTCCAACAGGGAAAAGCTGAATTCATGCGCAATGATTCCCTGCACAAGACAAATCAGCATTTTGGTAAACAGATACAGCACCAGGAAAGAGAAAATATGCGGATACCGTCTCTCGTTTACGTTCCGCTTGCTGAACAGTCCGTCCACAAACAGGAAACAGGGCATATGAAAGGCATAGATGAACAGGTACAGCCCCCTCATTCGGACGGAATCCGCCGTATAATAGTCCACCATATGCCCCAGCACCACCAGAAAAATCAGCAGCGCCCGCAGCAGATCCCATTTCTCGATTCTGGCCCCGCCCTGTACACGCGGTTTCAACGTTTCTGTCATCACTGCGTTTCCCCTTTTCCAGCCGCCTCAGAAGTTCTCCTTCTTTTCCCGGCGATAGTGGTTCATCTTCGCCTGGATATGATTGGTCAGCCCGAAACCGAAGGCCTGCTCGTTCTCCTTGTACTGGAGCAGCCCCCGGAAGATATACACGTCCTCTGGGGTCGTCACCTTGATGTTGCCCCGGTTGCCGTAGACCAGATGCACCGGCTTGCCCAGGGTATACATGATGGTGCAGGCGTCTACCATGTCGTGATACCGGCCCGGAGAGGTGCGGATCTGATCGTGGGCCTCCAGGATATCCTTGAGATAAAAGGACTGAGGCGCCTGGGCGGTGAACGTCTGTCTGCGCAGGGGCACCTGGTCCACCGTCGTTCCGTCATCGGTGATGACCACAGTCTCATAGCCCTGGGTGCCGGTAATGGCGCTCCCATACTCCTTGACGGCGCTGATGTTGGCGGAGATCACGTCGGCATAGACGTAGGGCCGCACCCCGTCGTGGAGCAGGACGATGGAATCGGGCGGGTTCTCGCTCTCCGCCTTTTTCAGCGCATGGTAAATAGAGTCCTGGGCAGTCTCGCCGCCGGGGACGATACCCGCCACCTTGGTGATATGGTACTCCTCCACCAGCGCCTGCATATAGTCGATATACTCCTCCAGCACGGAGACATAAATTTTGTCGATCTGGGCGTGGTACTGGAACTGCTCCAGAGTGTGGATGACCACCGGCTTCCCGTTGATCTCCAAAAACTGCTTGGGCACCCCGGCCCCCATGCGCACGCCGCTGCCTCCGGCAAAAATCATTGCAATATTCATCGGCTTAGCTCTATCCTTTTCTTATCCTCGTTGCTTCTGCCAGTCTCTGATCGCCTCATAAATCCGCTGGCAGTTGTTGTGATCACTGAAGGCGAAGAAGTCGTCTGCACGGCGGATATACTCCGCTTCCGTCTGACAGTTTCGTTCCATGGCGGCGCAAAGCTGCGCTACGATCGCCGCATGATCCGTGCAGATGGGGCCGAAGCCCATGGTGCTGTAGATCAATCCACCCTCATCGTAGTGGGGGGGCAGCTCCGCCGGATGATAATAGATGATGGGCTTGCGCATATAGGCGAAGTCGAACTGGACGCCGGAGTAATCGGTGACCATCAGACTGGACTCGCACAAAATCTTCTCGTAGCTCACGTCTCCGGTGGCAGGCACCAGCTCCACATAGTCGTTGCGGTCAAAGTCGTCGATCTGGGCGCTCATGGCCGGGTGGAGCAGATACACGATGCGATAGCCGTGGGCCTTGGCGCAGTCGATCAGGGTCTGGTCGTTGATGAGCGCATTGTAGATGCGGAAATAACTGCTCTCCTTGAAATTGTTGTTGTGGGTCTTGCGGATGTTGGCAATGCCGGAATTGACCACGTTCCGCCGCCAGGAGGGGGTGATGAGGATGATCCTCTGGTCCCGGCTTTTCAGTCCGTCGTACCGGGCCAGCCCCACCAGCTTCAGCGTTTCGGGCTGATAGCCATAGAAGGGGCCGCTCAGATTTTCCACCTCATAGGGGGAGGCGCAGCAATAGAGCTTCGTGTTGTCGAAGGTGCGGTTCTGGTACTGGGCGATCTTCTGAATGGTCAGTCCATGCTGAATACAGACCGAGTCGCCCCGCTGCAGATCCTTGGTGAAATCCCGGTACTCCGCAATTGGGTTGTACTGGGCGGAGACGTTGGCGTGCGTGTTGAGGATCAGCTCCGCCATCAGCCAGATCAGCTGGCTGTGAAGGGCTCCAAAGGGCAGGATGTGCTTTTTATCCTCCTTTACCATCCGCTGATAGTCCGGCGAGTCCTTGCGCACACTGTAGTAGATCTCCACCTCGTCGCTGTGGTTCGCCCGGCAGTATTGGTACATATATTCGCCGTTGTCTCCGGCCTTATACTGCTTGTCATAGGTGACCCAGATATGCTTTTTGCTGTAATAGGGCAGGGTGAGCCAGTAGAGGAACCGCAGCAGCAGCCCCCTCGCAGCCACCTTTTTGTCCTTCATCGTCCTGAACAGATTCCAGGCAAAGAGCAGCTCCCGTCTCAGATGGAACCAGCCGTTGTATTTCCGGAGGGTCAGGGTCGACTTCTCGCTCCATGTGACCATCCACCCCTTTCGGAAGATCCAGTAGGAGTATGGATTATCGGCGCTCATTCTGGAGTTGTAGCTGTCAAAGGTGAGCTTTAGCTGCTCCTCCTTGCCCCGGTAGGAACAGAAAAACTGGATCGTCTGCGTCCCGGACTTGCTCACGGGGATGTGGAACTGCACGGGATTTTTCCGCATAAATGTGACGCCGAAGCATTTCGTCAGCGGATAAATCTGAAGATAGTCCGGCTGATATACCGTTGATTTCCGCTTTCCCCCTTCGCTTTTCGTGCTGACCGCATAGACCGAATATTCCTCGGCCCTGAGGAAGTCTGCAATTCCCACGTTGGCGTCGATGTGCAGGACCCCGTCCTCATAGTTCATCACCCGGATGCGCAGCAGCTCCCGGTCGCTGCGGCCGAGCAGGGCGATGCGGTTATCGTAGTCGTCGTCCGGCTGCGCCCCGCCGTCCTTCGGCTCGAACAGGGCCACATAGTAGCCGTTCGTATCGACGACCTGGACTCTCTTTCCCAAGGCCTCCGCCTTGCCCCGGAGCAGAAGTCCCCGGAGCGAACGGTTGGTGCGGACATAGTCGGTAATCCTACTACTCATCAGGATATCGTTGTCGATATAGGTCAGTGCCTGAAACGCCTCGTTCAGAAACTGTCCGGCTTCCTCCCTCGTCTTCAGGACGCCCTTGTTGCGGTCGTTGAAATTGCAGTTGAATTTGGCGTAGAGCAGGTAAAGGCAGGCGACCTGGAGGAATTGAGGCACGCTGCCCCGCTCCTCCTTCGTCTTTTTCAGCAGAGGGATCATAAAGTCATTCACCGACTGGTGATACCACCAGGGATGATATTGCAGGGGATTGAGAGATGTGTTGTCCTCCAGAGGTACCGTGTAGCAATATTTCGTATGCCTGAGATAGAAATAATTTGGCGTCTCCAGGAGCGTTTCCAGGACGAACTGATAGAGGGCGTCCTCGTGCAGCTCAGTGCGAAATGCGCGGCCGCGCAACGATTTCCTGCGGAAGAAATAGCTCTGGAGCAGCAGTTGGATCCGGTGGGGCGTCTGACACAGATCGACCTGCTCCGCTTTCCTTCCCGGTTTGCTGGAGCCGCCGTACGGCGTCTGTCCCCCCTGCTCATCCACGAAAAAGGCCCGAAGATCCACCAAATCCGTCTTAAACCGTTCAAACGCACGGCTGACATTCTGATAGACGTTGGCCGTATAGGTGGAGGAGGCCAGGGTGAAGCTGAGATACTCCCCCTCCGCGCGCTCCAGCCCCTCCTGATAGGCGGCGGGCAGCTCCGCATCCTGCAAGGGAAGATAGAGCGTCTCCTCACGGCGCTCACAGGCCTGTCGAATCTTCTCTGACGCATAGGGGTCCACGACGATCAGCTGCACGCCTGCGTCATCCAGACCGTTCGACATCAGGTTCGACAACGCTGCTTCAAACAGTTCCTCGTGGTCTACGTAAAGTATGGTAGAAAAAGGATATTTAGCCATTTTTCTCTCTCCTTATCGTGCAGGGTAGTGTCAAATCCTACCCGTTTTTTAGTGCCTAAATCCTATAGAAACCTTGAT
>JAJBTD010000051.1 GCA_020861055.1 Clostridiales bacterium
CTCCAGGGGAAGGACACCTTTCCCTCGTCGGTCAGATAGTCGATAAAGCCCTGGTCCACAAAGCCCCGCTCCAGCCAGGCGTTGGCCATGGTCATAATGCTGCTCTGGAGCTTCTCGCCGTTGTGGGAGCAGTTGTCCATGGACACCACCGCCAGGGGATACTTCCCGGCCAGGTAGCGCTCATAGAGCAGGGCGCACACCAGACTCATGGCGTGGCGGGCCTTGGAGGGGCCCTCGTCCATATCCGCCTGCACCACCGGCATCAGGGAGCCGTCGGGCCGGTTGAGGGCGTAGCCCTTCTCGGTGATGGTGAAGGAGATCATCTGCAGACCGGGATCGGTGAAGATCGCCCGGAAGCGGGCCATCTGGTCCGGCTCGGCGCTGTTGGCCCGAAGACCCTCCGCCACGCTGGCGATGATCTCCCGGCTGGTGGAGCCGTCCGGATTCAGGGTGACGTTCATGGTCAGGTTGTCGAAGGGGGTGTAGATGCGGTCGATGATATCGTAGTCAAAGGTGTCCGCCGCGATAATGCCCTTCTCTGCCAGACCCTCGTTGAGCAGCCGCTGCTGGAGAGCGGCCACGAAGCCACGGAAGATGTTGCCCGCGCCAAAATGGACCCAGATGGGGGCGGCCTTGGTGGCTTCCGCCATCGCCGCCACATCGTACTGGGGCAGCTTGACGCCGACCTTCTCCCAGCCGGCCTTGTCGGCCAGGGACGCGCGATTCATTTTCATACGGTTCAGCCCTCCTTCTTAGCGGCTTCTTCCTTGCAGATGGCCTCCCACAGACCGTTGAGGTAGCAGGCGCCCAGAGCCCGGTCATACAGGCCGTAGCCGGGACGGCCTACCTCGTCCCAGATCATCCGGCCGTGGTCGGGACGGATGTAGGTGTCCGGGCAGGTGTCGTAGATGGCCTTCATAATGGCGTACATATCCAGATCGCCGTCGGCGGACAGGTGGCTGGACTCCCGGAATCTCCGGTCGCTGCCCAGATGCTTCACGTTGCGGACGTGGAGGCAGCCGATCCGGTCCATCTCACCGAAGTGACGGATGATGGCGGGAATGTCGTTGTTGACGTTGGAGCCCAGAGAGCCGGTGCAGAGGCAGAGAGTGTTGCAGGGGCTGTCATGGAGCTTGACCATCCGGTCAAAGCCCGCCTGGTCATGAGTGATGCGGGGCAGACCGAAGATGGGCCAGCCGGGATCGTCCGGGTGGCAGGCCATGCGGACGCCTACCTCCTCGCAGGTGGGGATGATACCGTCCAGGAAGTACTTGAAGTTCTCAAACAGCTTGTCCTCGTCTACGCTCTTGTACAGCTCCAGAGTGTGCTCCAGCTCAGCCAGGCGCTCCGGCTCCCAGCCGGGGAGGGAGAAGCCGTTGGAGTTCTTGGCGGTGTTCTCCACGATCTCCATGGGGGTCATGTTGCCCAGCTCTTCCTCGTCATAGTACAGACTGTTGGAGCCGTCCTCCGGGATGACCCTTGCCAGGTCGGTGCGCAGCCAGTCCAGCACGGGCATGAAATTGTAAACGATGACCTTGACG
Source organism: Clostridiales bacterium (assembly GCA_020861055.1). Lineage (GTDB taxonomy): Bacteria > Bacillota > Clostridia > Oscillospirales > Oscillospiraceae > Onthomonas. Next base: position 1,542 of record JAJBTD010000051.1, read on the forward strand.
CCCACCTTGGCCAGATTGCGGATGCTCTCGCAGTAGTTGGCGATGTACTGATCCCGTGTGGGCAGACCCAGCTTGATGTCCTCGTGGACGTTGACGCTCTCGATGACCTCGCACTCCAGTCCGGCCTCGTGGACGTGGTCCACATAGGCCTTGCACTCCTCATAGGTCCAGACCTCGCCCGCAGCCTTGTCATCCAGCACGCCCATCAGTCCGCTCATGCCAGGGATCTGACGGATCTGCTTCAGGGTGACGGAGTCACGGCCCTCACCATACCAGCGAAATGTCATTTTCATTGGGAAGTTCCCCCTTTTGTAATAATGTCCCCGCCCTCCGCCGCAGCTCCGGCCGGTTCAGGCGACGATCACAATGGAATGCCAGGGAGAAATTCTTTAGTCAATCTCCCCTTCGTAATAGTATAGCATAGAATCTCGCTTTCTGCTACAACAATTTCACGTTTGAGGGGAAAAACTTGGCCTCTATTTTCCGGCCCCCGGACGCGCGGGGGCGCGCTCCGCCCGCTGCCGCCGCTGCATCCCCTTCACCCCCTCGCAGATGGGGAGGGGCATCAGAGACAAAACCAGCACCGCCGCCCACTCGCCGGGGGAGAGGGGGACCACGGAAAACACCGCCTGGAGGGGCGGCAGCAGCAGGACGGAGAGCTGGAGCAGCAGCCCGATGAGGAATGCCCGGTTCATGGCGGGGTTGGAGAGTATGCCGATCTGCAAAAGGGAGGCCCGGTCGCTGCGCACGTCGAAGGCATGAAACAGCTGGCACAGGGTCAGGGTGGCGAAGGCCATGGTGTTGGCCGCCTGGTAGGCCTCCCCTGGGTCGGAGAGGACGTACTCCCCCAGAAAATAGGCCGCCAGGGTCACCAGCCCCACCATCAGCCCCTGCCAGACGAGCTGGAAGGCGAAGGGACCGGTGAACAGCGGCTCCTTCCCGGAGCGGGGCGGCTGGTCCATCACCCCCGCCTCCACCGGCTCCACCCCCAGGGCAAGAGCGGGGAGGGAGTCGGTGACCAGGTTGAGCCACAGCAGCTGCACGGGCACCAGCGGGGTCTGGTGGAAATTGCATACCGTGGCGATAAAAATAGTGAAAATTTCCCCGATATTGCAGGAGAGCAGGTAGTGGATGGCCTTTCGGATGTTGGCGTAAATGCCCCGTCCCTGTGCTACGGCGGAGACGATGGTGGAGAAATTGTCGTCGGTGAGCACCATATCCGCCGCGCCCTTGGCCACGTCCGTCCCGGTGACGCCCATGGCGCAGCCGATGTCCGCCGCCTTCAGCGCCGGGGCGTCGTTGACCCCGTCCCCGGTCATGGCCACGATCTCTCCCTGCTTCTGGAGGGCCTGGACGATGCGCAGCTTGTGCTCTGGGGTGACACGAGCGTAGACGGCGCAGCGGTTCACCTGCTCCTCCAGCAGCTCCTGAGGCATGAAGTCCAGCTCTGCCCCGGTGAGGGCGGTGGAGCCGTCCCGGTAGATGTCCAGTTCCTTCGCCACGGCTACGGCGGTGAGCTTGTGATCTCCCGTGATCATCACCGGGCGGATGCCCGCGTGGCGGCAGACGGCCACCGCCTCCCGCACCTCCGGACGGGGCGGGTCCATCATCCCGATCAGGCCCACGAAGATCAGCTCCCGCTCCACCGTCTCCGGGGTGAGCTGGCCGGGGATACGCTCCAGCTCCCGGTAGGCCACCCCGATCACCCGGAGGGCCTGTCCCGCCATCAGGCGGTTGGCAGTTTCCGCCGTCACCCTGGCGCCCTCGTCCAGGGGACGAACGCCCCGGTCCAGGCAGAAGGTACAGCGGCGGAGCAGCAGGTCGGGGGCGCCCTTGACCATCACCCGGTAGCCCCCGGCGGGGCTGGGGTGGATGGTGGACATGAGCTTTCGGTCCGCGTCGAAGGGCAGCTCCGCCCGCCGGGGAAACTCCGCCTCCAGCTCCTGTTTCCGGATGCCCCGGCTCTGGGCGGCGGCGACAATGGCGTTTTCCGTGGGGTCGCCGGAGAAGGTCCCGTCCGGCCGGGGGACGGAGTCGCTGCACAGAGCGCCGATGGAGAGGGCCAACTGCTCCCCTTTGCCGCTGGCTGTCCAGATCTGGGTGACGGTCATCTGGTTCTTCGTCAGCGTCCCTGTCTTGTCCGAGTAGACGACGCTGGCACATCCCAGGGTCTCCACGGCAGGGAGCTTCTTTACAATGGCGTGCTGTCCCGCCATCCGCTGGACCCCCAGGGCCAGGACGATGGTGACGATGGCGGGCAGCCCCTCAGGAATGGCGGCCACCGCCAGGGAGACGGCGATGAGGAACATGGACAGCAGCTCCTTCCCCTGGAGCAGCCCCACTCCGAACATGACGGCGCAGGCGGCCACGCAGAGGAAGGACAGGGATTTGGAGATCTCCCCCATCTTCCGCTGGAGGGGCGTCTCCCCCTGCTCCTGGTTCTGGAGCAGAGCGGCGATGCGGCCCACCTCGGTGCGCATCCCCGTCTCCACCACCAGGGCGGTCCCCCGGCCCCCGGTGACGACGGTGGAGCCGATGAGCAGGTTGACCCGGTCCCCCAGAGGAGTGTCCCCCGCCAGTGTGACCTCCGCCCGTTTTTCCACCGGTACCGACTCTCCGGTGATGGCGGACTCGTCCGCCCGAAGGCCCGCCGCCTCCACCAGACGGACGTCCGCCGGGACCAGGTCCCCCGCCTCCAGACAGATCAGGTCCCCCGGCACCAGCAGGGCGGCGTCGATCCGGCACAGTCTGCCGCCCCGGAGGACGCTGGCCTGGGGCGCGGCCATCTCCCGGAGGGCCTCCAGCGCCTTTTCCGCATTGCTCTCCTGGACGATGGAGATCGCCCCGTTCACCAGGACGATGACCAGGATGATGACCGCGTCCAGCAGATCCTCCCCGCCGCTGGCCAGCCAGGAGAGAGCGGCGGCGACCAGCAGGACGAGGATCATCGGGTCCTTCAGCTGCTCCCACAGACGTTGAAGCAGAGAACGCCCTCCGGTCTGCTCCAGCCGGTTGGGGCCGTACTCCTCCAGCCTGGCCCTGGCCTCGCCGGGGGAGAGGCCCCGGACAGGGTCGGTCTTGAGCTGGGCGGCGGCCTCCTTTGGGGACATGGCGTGCCATTGCTGCATATCGCATCCTCCTCTGTATCCGTTGTATCCGTCCCGACACGGCAGGGACGGCTGATCGGTTCCCTATCATTATAGGGAGAGGAGACTGGGAAAATGCGGGAATCATGGGAGCGCACCCGAACAGAGAAAAAACGCGCCCGGCTCACTGTGGAGCCGGACGCAGGCGGTCAAATCAGAGTTTATGCAAATTTCCGCAGGCACAGCACAGCGTTGTGCCCGCCAAAACCGGCGGAGTTGGTGAGGGCATATTGGATGTCCTTTTGAAGTCCGCCCCCGGTCACATAATTCAGGTCACAGGCCTCGTCCGGTACCCGGTAGCCCACCGTCATGGGAACAAAGGAGTCCTTCAGAGCCATGGCGCAGATGATGGTCTCCACCGCGCCGGCGGCGCCCAGCATGTGCCCCGTCATAGACTTGGTGGAGCTGATGAGCAGATCCTTTGCCCGGTCGCCAAAGGCCTTTTTGATGGCCTGTGTCTCGCAGGCGTCGTTCATGGGGGTGGAGGTGCCGTGGGCGTTGATATAGTCCACCTGGTCGGTGGTGATGCCCGCGTCCTCGCAGGCGCAGCGCATGGCCTGGGCATAGGACTCCCCGGAGGGGTCGGGGCTGGTGATGTGGTAGGCGTCGGAGGTGGCTCCATAGCCGACGATCTCTGCGTAGATGGGGGCGTCCCGTTTCACGGCGTGCTCCATCTCCTCCAGCACCAGGACTCCGGCGCCCTCGCCCATGACGAAGCCGCTGCGCTCCTTGTCAAAGGGGATGGAAGCCCGGTCCGGGTCGGCGCTGGTGGTCAGCGCCCGCATATTGGCAAAGCCGGAAAGGGTGTAGGCGGTGACGCAGGCCTCGGTGCCTCCCGCGAGACAGGCGTCCATTCGCCCATCCCGGAGCGCCAGAAATGCCTCTCCTACGGCGTTGGTAGAGCTGGCACAGGCGGAGGAGATGTTGAAGCTGGGCCCATGGAAGCCGTAACGGATGGAGAGCAGTCCGGACGCCATGTTGGAGATCAGCTTGGGAATGGCCATGGGAGAGACCCGCCGGGCCCCTTTCTCCCGAAAGACGTCGTGCTCCTGCTCCAGGGTGTGCATCCCGCCGATGCCGGTGCCCACGTAGACGCCCAGCCGATGGGCTTTGCAGTCCTTGAAGCGGCTGCCGCAGTCCTCAATGGCCTGACGGGCGGCCTCCAGTGCGTATTGACAGTAAAGGTCGGTCTTGCGCAGCTCCTGCCGGGTCATGCTCAGAGATGGGTCAAAATCCGGGACTTCTCCCGCCACCTTGACGGGGAAATCGGTGGTGTCAAAGGAAGAGATGGGGCGAATGCCATGCTTTCCCTGACGGATATTGGACCAGAACCGGTTCAGGTTGTTCCCAAGGGGGGAGACGACGCCGATACCGGTGATGACGACTCGCTTCATAAAAACCGCTCCTTATATCTTTTCTGTCGATCTGATTACGCCGCCTGAGCTGAGGGGCCGGAGGCCAGGGCGGCCTCCATCATCTCCCGCACCCGGTTTCCCACCTCAACCGTATTGTGGGCGGCGACAAAATCCTTGTCCAACACTCCGATGAAGTCCAGATAGACGTCGGTGTGGTGGAAGGGGATGTTTTTCGTGGCAAGCTCGGTGTTACGGATAACTGCCACCACGATGGGACAGTTGGCCCGCTGGGCGATTTTGAAGGCTCCGTTCTTAAAGGGCAGCAGATGATCGGTGGGGTTCCGGGTCCCCTCCGGGTAGATGCCGATGGTGGCCTTCTGTTCCTTCACCAGATCGATGGCTCGGAGGATGGTCTTGGCCTCGTCCTTCAAATTGCCCCGGTTCAGGGAGAGACAGAAGGATTTGTGCATCAGCTTGCCGATAATGGGGATGCGGAACAGCTCCTTTTTGCTGACAAAACCGGTGCGGTACTTCCGCAAAACGCCCATCTCCAGCAGGGGATCCATCGCCCCCCGGTGGTTGCTGACCAGCAGGAACTTTTCCTCCGGCAGCTGCTCCTTGCCGGTCACATGGAGCCGGATGCGCAGCAGCTGGGCGGACGACTCGATCACGCGGTTGGAGAAGAAGCGATAGATGGGGCTGTGCTTTTCGCAGGGGGTGTCCAAATTGACGCCCACCGTGAAGCAGGAGCAGATGAGTACGCTGAGCAGAGCGTAGACAAGATAGCTCAGTGCGAAAACGCCGAGGAACAGTGGTACGCTCCCAATGACCTGAAATACAGTCAATAAAATTGCCGTCAACAGGGACAATGCAGCAATTCCATATAGCAGCATGATGACTTCCTTTCTGAGCGGAGGCGGAACGCTCGGCCTGTGAACGTTAAAATCCCATCCAGGCCCATTTGGAAAGGGCGCGAAATCGCACTGCCCTCACCGTTCTGACAGAGGATGGCTTTTGAAACTGAGTATATCTAGTTTCTGATACCATATTACACCACCAAAACGCCATAGTCAAGGGGCTGGACAAATTTATCAATTTGTCCAAAAAAAATTTGCGCGCGGGGCAATGCCGTGTAGGTGTTACAATGATGCTTAACAGATAAGAGAAAAAAAGAGTAGCGAATAG
>JAJBTD010000017.1 GCA_020861055.1 Clostridiales bacterium
GATTGTCCACGCCGGGGCAGAGGGGGGCAGCAATATCTTTCGCCTGGAATACTTCAACAGCAAGGCGTTTCTGGGACAGTCCCCGCAGTTTTACAAGCAGATGATGGTGGGGGTCTACGAGAAGGTGTACGAGGTGGCCCCGGTGTTCCGGGCGGAAAAGCACTCCACCCCCCGGCACCTGAACGAATACACCTCCATGGACTTCGAGATGGGGTATATCCGCTCCTTTTACGACATCATCGAGGTGGAGACAGGCTACCTCCGGTACGCCATGGACCTGCTCCGGCGGGACTACGCCGACGACCTGGCGCGGCTGGGGATTCAGCTGCCCAACGTGGAGCAGATTCCGATCTGTACCTTCCGGGAAGCCAAGGAGCTGGCCGCCGCCAAGTATCACCGGCCTATCCGGGACCCCTACGACCTGGAGCCGGAGGAGGAGGCCAACATTGGCCGCTACTTCCAGGAGGAATACGGGGCGGACTTCGTCTTTGTCACCCATTATCCCACCAAAAAGCGGCCTTTCTACGCCATGGACGACCCGGAGGACTCCAAATACACCCTGTCCTTCGACCTGCTGTTCCGGGGCATGGAGGTCACCACCGGGGGCCAGCGCATCCACGACTATCAGATGCAGGTGGAGAAGATGCTGTCCAAGGGGATGCACCCGGAGGAGTTCACCTCCTACCTGACCATCCACAAGCACGGGATGCCCCCCCACGGGGGCCTGGGCATCGGTCTGGAGCGGTTGACTATGAAGCTGTGCGGCCTGGACAACGTCCGGTACGCCTGCCTGTTCCCCAGAGATTTGAGCCGTCTGGAGCCGTGAGTCATAAAGGAGGAATACTGTCATGAAAATTACCGAAGAGATGGTGGACTACGTCTCCGCACTCTCCCGACTGAAGCTGCCCCCGGAAGAAAAGACCCGGATGACCGGGGAGCTGGAGCAGATCATCGGCTATATGGACATTTTGAACCAACTGGACACCACCGATATCGAGCCAATGAGCCACACGTTCCCGGTGAAAAACGTCCTCCGGGAAGATGTGGTGGAGCCGTCCTTCCCACGGGAGGCACTGCTTTCCAACGCCCCCGCCCCGGACGGGGAGAGCTATCTGGTGCCCAAGACGGTGGAATAGGAGGGATGAGACATGAGCCTGCTGGAACTGACTGCCCTGGAGCTGGGCAGAGCCATCAAAGCCGGGGAGGTCTCCGTCCCTGAGGCCACCGAGACCGCCCTGGCGGCCATCGAGGCCAAAAACCAGGAGAACAACGCCTTTATCACCGTTCTCAACGAACGGGCCATGGAAGAGGCGGAGGCAGTGCAGAAACGGATTTCCGCCGGAGAGCTCACCAGCCCTCTGGCGGGGGTGCCCCTGGCCATCAAGGACAATATCTGCACCAAGGGGTTCAAGACCTCCTGCGCCTCCAAAATACTGGGGGACTTCGTGCCCCCCTATGACGCCACCCTCACGGAGAAAATTCACGCCATGGGGGGCGTGGTGCTGGGCAAGCTGAATATGGACGAGTTCGCCATGGGCTCCACCACCGAGACCTCCTTCTACGGCCCCACGAAAAACCCCTGGGATCTGGGCCGTGTGCCCGGCGGCTCCTCCGGCGGGGCGGCGGCGGCGGTGGCAGCCAGAGAGTGCTGGTACGCCATCGGCTCGGACACCGGCGGCTCCATCCGTCAGCCCGCCTCCTACTGCGGCGTCACCGGTATGAAGCCCACCTACGGCACCGTCTCCCGGTACGGGCTCATCGCCTACGCCTCCTCCCTGGACCAGATTGGCCCCCTGGCCCGGACTGCCGAGGACTGCGCCGCCATTCTGGACGGCATCCAGGGAAAGGACCCCAGAGACGGCACCAGCCTGGATGCCCCTCACGGCAATCTGCTGGCAAACCTCTCCGGCGACCTGACGGGGATGCGCATCGGCGTGCCCGCCGACTGCTTCGGGGACGGCCTGGACAGCCAGGTGTCCGAACGGGTCCGCGCCGCTGCCCAGGTCCTCCGGGACCGGGGGGCCGTGGTGGAGGCGTGCAGCCTCCCCATTATGGAGTACGTGGTGCCCACCTACTATATCATCGCCGCCGCCGAGGCCAGCAGCAACCTGTCCCGGTTCGACGGGGTGAAATACGGCTGGCGGGCGGAAAACTACGAGGACCTGACCGACCTCTACAACAAGACCCGCACTGAGGGCTTCGGGTCAGAGGTCAAGCGGCGTATCCTGCTGGGCACCTTCGTCCTCTCCACCGGCTACTACGACGCCTATTACCGCAAAGCCCTCCAGGTGAAGGCGGTCATCAAGAACGCCTTTGACCGGGTGTTCGAAAAATACGACCTGCTGCTCATGCCCGTGGCCCCCACCACCGCCCCCAGGCTGGGGGAGAGCCTGTCCAATCCTCTGCAAATGTACCTGTCCGACATCTACACCGTCTCGGTCAACCTGGCGGGTCTGCCCGGCATCTCCCTCCCCTGCGAGCTGGACGGGAACGGGATGCCGGTGGGTGCTCAGCTGGTGGGCCCCGCTCTGGGAGAGCAAAAGGTGCTCAACGCCGCCCACGCCTTCCAGCTAAGTACGAACTATCACACCCTCGTCCCCGCAGAGCAAGGAGGCGTTCGATAATGGATTGGGAAATTGTCATCGGTCTGGAGACACACGTAGAGCTGGCCACCCGGACCAAAATCTTCTGCTCCTGCACCACCGAGTTCGGTGGCGCGCCCAACACCCATTGCTGTCCCATCTGCACCGGTATGCCGGGGACGCTGCCTGTCATGAATAAACGGGTGCTGGAATACGCCGCCAAGGCCTGTCTGGCTCTCAACTGTGAGATCACCCGGTACTGTAAATTTGACCGGAAAAACTATTTCTATCCCGACCTGCCCAAGGCCTACCAGATCTCCCAGCTCTATCTCCCCATCGGCCGCAACGGAAAGGTGCCCATTCAGGTGGGCCAGGAGGAGAAAATCATCCGCATCCACGAGCTGCACATGGAGGAGGACGCGGGCAAGCTGGTCCACGACAACTGGATCGACCAAACCCGTGCAGACTACAACCGCTGCGGCGTCCCCCTGATTGAGATCGTCACCGAGCCTGACTTCCGCTCCGCCGACGAGGTCATCGCCTATCTGGAAAAGCTCCGCTCCACCCTGGAGTATCTGGGCGTCTCCGACTGCAAGATGCAGGAGGGCTCCCTCCGGTGCGACGTGAACCTGTCCGTCCGTCCCATGGGCTCCTCTGAGCTGGGAACCCGGACGGAGATGAAGAATCTGAACTCCTTCAAGGCTATTGCACGAGCCATCCGCTACGAGGCCCGCCGCCAGCAGGAGCTCATCGAGATGGACCACAAACAGGTCGTCCAGGAAACCCGCCGCTGGGATGAGAACAAGGACGCCTCCTTCTCCATGCGCTCCAAGGAGAACGCCCAGGACTACCGGTACTTCCCGGAGCCGGACATCCCCCCCATGGAGTTGAGCGAGGACTATCTGGCGGGCCTCCGCTCCGGTCTGCCGGAGATGGCCCAGGCCCGGCAGCAGCGGTATGTCCGGGAATTCGGCCTCCCGGAGTACGATGCAGAGCTGCTCACCGGCACCCGCGCCCTGGCGGACTTCTTTGAGGCCACGGTGGCCCTGGGGATCCCACCGAAGGAGGTGTCCAACTGGATGATGGCGGAGCTGCTCCGCACGTTAAAGGAGAAGGGCATGGAGGCCAAGGACATGGCCCTGACTCCGGGGACGTTGGCCACCATCATCCAAATGGTGTCCGACGGCAAGCTGAACCGGAGCACCGCCTCTCAGGTGTTCTCCGCCGTCTTTGACGACGACGCCGACCCGGTGGCCTATGTGAAGGCCCACGGCCTGGAGCAGATCAGCGACGCCGGTCTGGTTGAGGAGACGGTGAAAACCGTCCTCGCCGCCAACGCCGCCCAGGTGGCGGAGTACCGCTCCGGCAAACAGAAGGTGTTCGGCTTCCTGGTGGGCCAGTGTATGCGTGCCCTCAAGGGCAAGGCCGATCCCAAGGCGGTCAACCGTCTGCTGCGGGAGGCGCTGGACGGATGAGGGACTGGTGCGGATTCGCCGGGAGATTTGTGCTTTTCATCAATGCCTCCCGCTCTCCCTCAGTCTGCCCTTCGGGCAGACTGAGGGAGAGCGGGAGGGGCTTACCCTTTGCACCATCCTCTCGGCGAATCCGTAAAACCCAAACCGCCCTATAGACCTGGAATTGCCCTCTGTTTTGCAGGATACCTTGCAAAACAGAGGTTTTTTCTTTTACACGGTAAATCGCGTAAGCGAAATTTGCACAGAAAAAATCCGCGGCTGAACGACAATTTTCCAAAAATGTGCTTGACAAGTGGAACCCACCGGCTATAATAGGAGTTGCAAGGGGGATGGTTCTCCCCCACGAAGGAATACGTCTTTTGGACTGGAGGAAATTGATATGAAGAATTTCATTCAAAATTTGCTGCGGTGCAACCACACCAGGGAGCGCACCTGGCGGACGGACACCTGGGACGAGTACTGCGTCCTGCGCAACGCCTGGAGCTGCTGGCGCTAAGCGGCTTCCGGGGCATTACCGCACAAGCACAGCAAACCACCCCTGGAAGCGCTTCCTGGTGAGGAACGTCTGCTCCTGTATGCGATGAAGCCCTGAAAAATGTTCATTCTGTTTCACCCTCTCCCCGCATATCCATGTGGGGAGAGGGTGATTGTTTTGTTTCGTGAACTGCCTCTGCTGTCCGGCGGCGTGCGCGCGGGTCGGGCGGAGTATGAGGAGAGCCAGCTTCGCCTGCGGTTCCGGTGCTGTCTGCCCGGACAGCAGGAGGTGTGCAAGCTGTGGCTTGCAGGAAAGGACGGACGGCTGCTGCTGGGCACCCCCGCGCCCCAGGGCGAGGGGCTGTATCTGGAGCGGAGCCTGACCCGTTCCTCCCTGGCGGATGCGGGGGTTTACCCGCCGGAGCGGGTGGAGGTAGAGCCGGCACAGGTTGGGCCGGGCCCGGAGCGGTCCCAAAACAGTCTTCCCATCCGGCCCCGCGACCCAGTGATCGCCGCAGCCCTGGCCGCAGAACGCCCCGGCCGCTGGCAGCGGGTGGGAGATCGGTGGCAGGTCGCCTATCCCTGGCAGCCGGGGCAGCCCATGCCTCTGCTTCCCCTGTTCTGCTTTGCCCATGTGAGCCGGGGGGAGGTGTCCTTCCTGCTCAGCGACCAGGGCTACCCTGCGGCAGCGGAGTAAAACACCTCAGAGCGGGGAATTTTTTCTCCGGAAGGGCGCATATTTCTGAATCGTGGTGGAAGGATAAGGCTTGTAAAGGAGATGATTCCAAATGGCCAATCTGACCACCAAGGAACTGGAAGCCCTGGACGATCAGCTCAATTTTGAGCACGTCTGCGTGACCAAATACCAGGCCGCAGCCGCCGAGACCCAGGAAAACACCCTCCGGGAGTGCTACAACAAGCACGCCGGACAGCATCAGCAGAATTTCAACACCCTGCTGACCTTTTTGAGATAAGGAGGGCTTTGAAATGAATGACCAGGAACGCATCACCGACCTGATCCTGCTTGAGAAAAAGATGAGCACCAACTACAACGAGTTTGCCAGCGAGTGCACCAACATCCAGCTGCGGAATCAGTTTCTGTCCCTGCTGAGCAAGGACCACGACATCCAGAGCGATCTCTACCAGGCGGCTACCAGCCGGGGCTGGTATCAGACCCGCCCCGCCGACGGCGCACAGATCAACCAGACCTATCAGAAATTCTCCAAAATGTGACGCAGAGAGAGCGGCTCCCGGTCAGACAGGCCGTGAGCCGCTCTGCCCTTGCGCAGCAAGGTTTTTTGCTTTTTGATATTCCATTTTTTGAGAAGTGTGCTATAATAATGACCAATCAATAGCGTCCATGTAATATTCAAGCGATACTGATATGGAGAGGAAGTGCCCCCATGAAATGTCCCTATTGCGGAAAGGTAGACAGCAAGGTGGTCGATTCCCGTCCCGCCGACGACGGGGAGAGCATCCGCCGGAGACGGGAGTGTCTGTCCTGCGGCAAGCGCTTCACCACCTATGAGACAGTGGAGACCCTGCCCCTGATCGTGGTCAAAAAGGATGGAAGCCGCCAGAGCTTCGAGCGGGACAAGGTGCTCAGGGGCATCATTCACGCCTGCGCCCAGCGTCCCGTCCCCATGGAGACTATGGAGCGCATCGCCAGCGAGGTGGAGCAGGAGCTTCAAAACTCCATGAACCGAGAGGTCACAGCCGTCCGCATCGGCGACCTGGTGATGGAAAAGCTCAAGGCGGTGGACGAGGTTTCCTATGTCCGTTTTGCCTCGGTGTACCGTCAGTTCAAGGATATCGACTCCTTCATGGAGGAGCTGAACAAGTTGCTGGCGGAGCGGTAAACCTGTCATTCCATACACACAATTGCCCGGAGGCCGAAGCCTCCGGGCAATTTCTGTTTTTTACCGTTCCTCCCGGAAGTAGGGCAGGCCCAGGGCTGCCGGGGGCTGGTTTTCCCGCTTTTTCCGCAGGGAGGTGGCCACCAGGACGGCGATGGTCACCACATAGGGCAGCATCTTGAACAGCTCCATGGAGCTGCGAGTCAGGTTGGGAATATACATATACATCCAGTACAACAGGCCGAAGAGATAGGCGCCCCAGATGACGTTCAACGGCTTCCAGGTGGCGAAGATGACCAGAGCCACCGCCAGCCAGCCCAGGGCCTCAATGGTGCCGTCGGTGCTCCAGGTGCCCTTGGTGTAGTCCATAATGAAATACAGGCTCCCCAGGCCGCAGATACCCGAACCGATGCAGGTGGCCAGATATTTGTTCCGGGTGACGTTGATCCCGGCGGCGTCCGCCGTGGCTGGGTTCTCCCCCACTGCCCGGAGGTTCAGGCCCTTCCGGGTGCGCTTCAGGAACCAGTGCATCACAATGGCGATGGCGATAGCCAGATAGACCAGAAAGCCGTAGCCAAAGAGCAGGGTGCCGATGGGGAACCCGGCCACAGTCAGGCCCGACAGAGCCGGGATGGTCGTCCGGTAGGCCAGGCTGGTGGTGGAGACGGAGATCTGTCCCACGCCGCCTGCCAGGGTGCTCAGGTTGCCCCCGAAGAAATTGGCCACGCCTCCGCCGAAGATGGTCAGGGTCAGACCGGTGACATTCTGGTTGGCCCGGAGGGTGGTGGTCAGGAAGCAGTAGATCCGGCCCCCCAGCGCCGCCG
>JAJBTD010000021.1 GCA_020861055.1 Clostridiales bacterium
GATGGTGGCTCCCCCCGCCCGGAGCAGCCCCGGCCAATGCGCAGCTCCGCCCCCACGGCGCTGAGCGTCAGCGCCTCCACCGGAAGTCCCATCACCCAGGCCGCCAGCAGATGTCCCAGCTCATGACAGGCTGCGGCGACAAAAAACAGGAGGGACAGCCCGTATCCCTCCTCCGTCATCAGCAGCAGAGCCAGCACCACCCAGAAGCCCGGAGTCGCCCGGACGGGGAATCGCCCGCTCCCCCTATGCCGTGCCGCTGTCCTCAAGCTGCGCCTCCGACAGCTCGTCGTTTTCCTCCGTCTCTGCCGTATCCTCGCTCTCCTCTGGGGCAAAAATCGTCTCGCACCAGTTGCCTACCGCCACGGCCACGCCCTCTCCCTGGCTGAGATCCTCTCCGAGCTGAACAAAGGCGTCCCGAAGATCGGCGGCTCCGGCCCGCAGGCGCTCCAGCGCCCCCGCCCAGACTGCCGTCTGGTCCGGCAGATCCTGCCGCGCGCCCATCCACAGGGCGACGAGCAGCAGCACAGCCGCCATATGCCGGAGGGACCGCCCCGCCGACCGGTCCTTTCGCCGCATCTCCTCCGCTCGGCGACTTCGGCTCGTCTCCCTTCTGACTCGTGATGACATAGCATCGCCTCCCCATCTCAGCCTATGCTGGGACGGGGAGGCATATACGTTTTATTCCACTGCCTTGAGTCGCTGGACGGCCTTTTCCAGCCGGGCCAGGGCGCGGTTTTTGCCCAGTATCCAGGCGATCTCCGGTGCGCCGCCGGGTGTGACCGTCTTGCCCGCCAGAGCGATACGCACCGGCCACATGACCTTTGCGTTTTTCACTCCCAGCTCCTCTGCCAGGGCAGTCATGGCCGTCTTGATCTCCTCCGGCTCCCAGGCTTTCACCTCCCGGAAACGGGGCAGAACAGCCTGGAGCAGCTCCAGAGCGCTCTCCATGGTGCTTTTGGATTTTTTATTCACAAACAGATCCAGATCATAGGGAGGGAGCCTATCGTAGAAGTCCACCTGTGCCGGGATATCGGTGAGCACCTTGCACCGGGCCTGGAGGGTTGTGGCGACCTTCGCCGGGTCGATGTCCGGCTCATGGACGCTCTGGCGGATATAGGGCTCCGCCACGGCGGCGAAATCCTCCGGCGTCATGGCCCGGAGATAGACCTCGTTGAAGTGGGTCAGCTTATCCTTGTCGAAGATGGCCGGAGACTTGGAGATACGGCTGATATCGAACACCTTCACCAGCTCCTCCAGGGAGAAGATCTCCTCCTCCCCCTCCGGGGACCAGCCCAGCAGAGCCACATAGTTCACAATGGCCTGGGACAGATACCCCTCCGCCAGCAGGTCCTCATAGGAGGGGTCGCCGTGGCGCTTGGACATCTTGTGCTGCTCGTCCCGCATCACCGGGGCGCAGTGGATATAGGTAGGCACCTCCCAGCCGAAGGCCTGATAGAGCAGGTTGTACTTGGGGGCGGAGGCCAGATATTCGTTGCCCCGCACCACATGGGTAATGCCCATGAGATGATCGTCGATGACGTTGGCGAAGTTGTAGGTGGGCAGGCCGTCGCTCTTGACCATGACCCCTTCGTCCAGATCGCTGTTGTCCACCGTGATTTTTCCAAAAATCACATCGTCAAAGCTGGTGACCCCCGGCTCGATCTTCTGGCGGATAACATAGGGCTTGCCCTGAGCAGCCAGGGCGTCAGAGGCCTCACGGGAGATGTTCCGATAGGGGCACTCATGCTTCAGGGCGTTCTTCCCCAGGGCGGCGCCGTGAACCTCCGCCTCATCCGTCTTTTCGCAGAAGCAGCGGTATGCCCCGCCCCGCTCCAGCAGCAGCTCGGCGTATTTTCCGTACAGCTCCTGCCGTTGGGTCTGGATATACGGTCCCACCGGGCCGCCTACGTCCGGCCCCTCGTCGTGGTCCAGGCCGCACTGGGCCAGGGTGCGGTCGATGACCTCCACCGCGCCCTCCACCTTCCGAGTCTGGTCGGTATCCTCGATGCGCAGAAGGAATTTTCCCCCCGCGTGCCGGGCGATGAGCCAGGTATACAGGGCGGTGCGGAGGTTGCCCACGTGCATATACCCCGTGGGGGACGGGGCGAAACGGGTGCGCACCTCGCCCTTGGGGATGCGCTCCTCCATTTGCTGGAACCATTCGTAGTCAAGTGCCATCTCTGCGGCCTCCTCAGAATCTTCTTTTTCCCATTTTGGGGATGTTCCCTATTGCTTTCAGTATACCCGATTCCGCCGTCCTTGGCAAGCGTTCCCAACAGGGTCACATCCGATTCTTCTCTCTGTCACAGCAGCGGCGCAAACAGCCGCAGGCACATCTGCCCGAACCGCAGGGCGGCGCTGCGTCCGTTGGTGTACCGCTCCGTGACCTCCCGGCTCTGGGCCATCATGTCTTCAAAGTCCGCCTTCGTCTCGCCTACCGCCGGGCAGTGGGAGTAGAGGCAGCCGTTTTCAAAGTGGTGGTACAGGCTCCGATAATCCAGATTGATGGTGCCGCAGGCGGCCAGCACGTCGTCGGTAACACACATCTTACAGTGGCAGAAGCCGGGGGTGTACTCATAGATGCGCACGCCGTTCCGGGTGAGAGAGTTGTAATAGGATCGGGTGACGCTGTAGATGAGCTTTTTGTCCGGAATGCCGGGGGTGATGATGCGCACGTCCACCCCCCGCTTGGCGGCGAGGCCCAGGGCATGGGTCATCTCGTCGGTGATGATGAGGTAGGGGGTCACGAACCAGACGTATTGTTTAGCCCCCTCCACCATGCTGATATAGACGTTCTCCCCCACGTTCTCGTCGTCCATGGGGCTGTCCGCGTAGGGGAGGACGAAGCCCTCCGCCGTAGGGTCTGAGGGCAGCTCCGGCAGGTAGGGCAGGAAGTCAGCGTCGGGGACGCTGTTCCGCCGCCGGAGGACGTTCCACATCTCCAGGAAGGAAACGGTCATGGAGCGCACCGCCGCCCCCTCCAGCCGGATACCGGTGTCCTTCCAGTAGCCATAGGGGTGGGTCAGGTTGAAATACTCGTCGGCGATGTTATAGCCCCCGGTGTAGCCGATTCTGCCGTCGATAACCGTCAGCTTTCGGTGATCCCGGTTGTTCAGAAAGAAGTTAGCCACCGGGGCAAAACGGTTGAATACCCGGCAGCGAATGCCCTGGTCCTCCATCCGGCGGGCAAAGTCGGTGTCGATAAAGCCGATGCTCCCCATATCGTCATAGAGCAGCCGCACCTCCACCCCGGCCCTGACCCGGTCCACCAGGACCCGCTCCAACCGATGGAAGGCCTGGGCGTCCTCGATGGCATGGTATTCCAGGAAGATGAACCGCTCCGCCCGTGCCAGGTCAGCCAGCTGAGCCTCAAAGCCGTCGGATGCCTCAGAAAAATACTGCACCCTCGTATCCCGGTACACCGGGTAGCCTGCGTACTGCTTCAGGTAGCGGGCCAGATTCCCGCATCGCACGTCCTGAGCCTCCAGCTCTTCCCGGACGGACGGCTCCTGGGGCAGCAAGGGCAGCAGCTCCCCGTCGATCTCCTCGTAACGCTTCCGCATGGTCCGGGTGGCCCCGCTGTTGCCGATGAGAAGAAACAGGGTCACACCCACCAACGGGAAGGCCATAATGAGGATAATCCAGGGAGTCTTCATGGCAGAGGTGCCGTTCTGGTTGTAGATGAGCAGCACCAGAAACGCTGCCAGCAGACGGGTAGCGACAGAAATCCACTCTATATAATCGTTGAGCCGCTTCATCGCCAGGATAAACAGCACTACCTCCAGGATAAAGGCCAGCAGGACGGCGCACATCCGCTTGACGCCATTTCGATGGTAGGTGCGGTTCTCTATCGTTTCGTTTTCTCTCATATCAGGCTACCTCTCTGTCGGCAGGGAAAAGATTTCAATGCTTATATTTCCAAAATATCATAGCAGAAAGGTTGTATTGTGTCAATCGGAGACCATTTTCTCCGGAAACTCCAGTCCTGTGTAAAACTGTGGACAGCCGACAAAGGGCGCTGCATCCGCGGCCGTTCCATTCCATTGGCCGCATCTTTCCTCTCTCCCCCGCATAGAATCCCTCCAGGAGAGAGGAGGGTTCCTTATGAAGATCGTAGTGCTCCGACGGCAGGTTCTGACTGCCGCCGCCTGCTGTGTACTGGCGTTGGGGATGATCTGGATGGTCAGCCACCCCAGCGCCGTGGGCGCAGCGGCAGTGCAGCGGCAGCTGCCCATCTACAGCGTTCAGCGGGAGGAAAAGGTGGTGGCCCTGACCTTTGACGCCGCCTGGGGCAACGAGGACACCCAGCAGCTCATCGACATCCTGGGCTCCTATAACGTCACCGCCACCTTTTTTCTGGTGGGGAGCTGGGTGGACAATTATCCGGAGTCAGTGAAGGCCCTGGCCGATGCGGGACACTCCATCCAGAACCACTCGGACACCCACCCCTACATGACCCAATGCTCGGCAGAGGAGATTTTACAGGAGCTGGACGCCTGTAATGACAAGATCGAGGCCATCACCGGTGTCCGGCCCACCCTCATCCGTCCCCCCTACGGGGACTACAACGACACCGTCGTCAACACCATCCGTTCCGCCGGGATGGAGCCCATCCAGTGGGATGTGGACAGCCTGGACTGGAAGGAGCTGTCCGCCGCTGAGATCACCCAGCGGGTGCTGGACGGGGTGGGTCCCGGCTCCATCGTCCTCTTTCACAATGCTGCCCTCCACACCCCGGAGGCCCTGCCGGATATCATCACCAGTCTGATGGAGCAGGGGTATTCCTTCGTCTCGGTGGCGGACCTGCTGCTGGAGGGGGAATACACCATCGACCACACAGGCCGCCAGTGTCCGGCGGAGGTATCCGCCCTACCGGAGAGCCTGCCGCCCCGGCTGCTCCGGCGGAGCCGGTCGGTGTAAACGGCCCAACTGCCCCTTTTGTCCATTTTCTCTTGTAAGGAAAGGGCAAATTTCGTCAAAATGGAACGTAAAAAACCGCCGGTTTTCCATGACAGGCAGACAGAAGTGTGATAGAATGTATCCGACAAATTTCCCGCTGGTACCGATACCGACGATCTGCACAGAAAGGGAGCATGGATACTTATGAAGCTGCTGGAAGACCGCATCCGGAAAGACGGCATCCTGGCCGAGGGCGACGTGCTGAAGGTGGACTGCTTTTTGAATCACCAGATGGACGTGAAGCTGTTCCACGAGATGGGCATGGAGTTCAAGCGCCTGTTCGCCGGTAAGCCCATCAACAAAATCCTGACCATCGAGGCCAGCGGCATCGGCATCGCCTGCGTGGTGGCAGAGTGTTTCGACGTGCCGGTGCTGTTTGCCAAGAAGTCCCAGAGCATCAACCTCTCCGGGGACGTCTACGCCACCAAGATTCAGAGCTACACCCACAAGCGGGTGTACGATGTCATCGTCTCCAAGCGGTTCATCGGGCCGGAGGACCACGTCCTCATCATCGACGACTTCCTGGCCAACGGCTGCGCCCTCCAGGGACTCATCGAGCTGGTGCAGGACGCCGGGGCCACGGTGGAGGGCATCGGCATCTGCATCGAAAAGGGCTTCCAGGAGGGCGGCAAGCTCATCCGGGCCACCGGCATCCAGCTGGAGTCCCTGGCCATCGTGGACCGGATGGACCCGGCCACCGGCGAGATCGTATTCCGGGAGCAGTAAGTCTCCCCTTCCGTTTTCCCATAAAGCGACAAAGTACCCCCGGCTCGACGAGCCGGGGGTACTGTTGTTATGTGTCCCTATTCAGAACGTTCGCCAGAGCTTACATGCCCTGTTTGTACTGGTCGGGGACCTGGTCGATGGTCTGATACTTCTCCATGGCCGCATCCAGGGTCATGCCCTGAGCCACGGCGTCCTTACGGACGGCGTTGATGGCCTGGATCTCCTTCATCTTCGCACCGGTCAGGCTGTAGCCGTGCATGGCCCACAGAGTGGCGGCCCATGCGAGCAGCGGGATGACGCAGAACATAACGATAACGGCCACCTTGATACCGCCGGAATAGGCGGTGCTGTCGTCGGGCAGCTCGGCCAGTCCGGCGCAGATCAGGAAGATCAGAGCGACCAGGGTCTGGGCCAGAGAGGAGACCAGCTTATCCACCAGGGAGAACAGGGTGCCCATAATGCCGGGGATGTACTTGCCGGAACGATAGGTCTCGTAGTCCGAGCAGTCCGCCACCATGGGGATGGGCATATCGGCGGTGGCGTAGTACGAGCCATAGCCGACGCCGAAGAACACGATGAACAGGACGGTGTACAGGTTGATGGCTCCGCCGCCGTTGTACGGGAAGGACAGGGTCAGGCCGCTGCCTGCGGTGTGGTCGCAGACGACCAGCAGCACGAGCACCACCAGGTAGCAGACGAAGGCCACCGAGACGTACCGGGTCAGGGACGCCTTCTGGCCCATCTTCTGCGAGGTGCGCACCGAGAGCAGGAAGAACGGGACGGCGCAGACATAACCCAGGATCATCATGGGCAGATACAGGCTGTCGTAGTTGCCCATCATAATGCCGTACAGAGCCAGCAGAACGGTGGTGTTGGTGGCGATGGCCAGGGCCAGCTTGCAGCCGGCGCCGGCGACCATCAGGCGCTGCATGGGCTTGTTGTTCTTGATGATCTCCCAGTACTCGGACATCTTGACCTTTTCCTGCTTGTCGCCGCCGATGCCGTAGTACTCGGGGCGGTCCTTCCCGGCAATGCCGATGATGGCCAGGATGGTCAGGAACACGGAGACTGCGATGCCCACCGGAGCGATGATCCGGTACAGCTCGGGACGGGCGTAGCCGGAGGTCACCAGCTCGCCAGCCTCGTCATAGACGTTGTACATATTCTTGAGGGTGGGGATGAGCAGCTGCATGACGCCCATACCGAGCATAGAGCCGATGGTGTTGAAGATGGTGAACATGGGCCGCTGATTGGGGTCGTTGGTCAGGACGGTCTGTCCGGCACGAGTGCAGGAGGTCTGGAAGGTATATCCAATGACCCAGATGAAGTAGACAACCACAAAGCCGATGTAGCGCAGGGGCATCATGGTATCCGGGATGAAGGGCAGCAGGACATACAGCGCGATAACGCTGACTGCCATAATGGCGCTGCCGATGATCATAAAGGGACGGAACTTGCCGATTCTGGTGCTGGTGCGGTCCATCAGTGCGCCGATGATAGGGACGGTGATGGCGTCGGG